>NZ_BSBO01000010.1:0-95602 GCF_027924685.1 Sellimonas catena | reverse complement strand
CTTCCCTGGTCCACCAGCCTGCCAGCTGATTGTCACAGCAAACTTAAAAAGTAAGAGACAGATTTTCCCCTGGTAAGTGCCGGGGGATTTTTTGTTTTGTCAAGGTACGGATGATTACCTACTTACGTTTAAACAGAAGGATCGAAAGTCAGAGATTGAAAGAGGGGCCGTTGCAGCTTAAAAAAGCTGCAACGGCCCCTGAACAATTTCATCATCAATGCTATGGTATTGACAAACCTGTATCCCTTCGTTTAAGACCGGCCAAACTCGGAAAGCTTCAGTCCTTCATTTCTCTCCAGTGTCATCCGGATACTCCATTCGTGTACAAACAAGAGCAGTGGTCTTTCTTTCAGATCTTTGATCTTCTTCATATCGGATGTACCGGTCAGACGATCCATATCGATTTCCTCATTTTCGATCCAGCGGATATGCTCATACGGCAGCGTTTCCAGAATGATATCCACACCGTACTCATTTTTCAGACGGTATTTCAACACATCGAACTGCAGAACGCCGACTACACCGACGATAATCTCCTCCATTCCGGTGTTAAACTCCTGGAAAATCTGGATCGCACCCTCCTGGGCAATCTGATTGATCCCTTTGATGAACTGCTTTCTCTTCATCGTATCCACCTGACGCACCCGTGCAAAGTGCTCCGGCGCAAAGGTCGGAATCCCCTCATAGGCAAATTTTTCCGGGGATGTGGTGATCGTATCTCCGATTGAGAAAATGCCCGGATCAAAAATTCCGATGATATCTCCGCCGTATGCTTTCTCGATCATTTTTCTCTCACTTGCCATCATCTGCTGCGGCTGGGAGAGACGGACTTTCTTTCCTCCCTGAATATGGAAGGCGTCCATCCCTGCGTCAAACTCTCCGGAACAGATGCGCATAAATGCGATCCGGTCCCGGTGTGCCTTATTCATATTTGCCTGAATTTTAAATACAAAAGCAGAAAAATCTTTCTCCGTCATCGGATCGATGTCGCCTTTGTCCGAATGTCTCGGAAGCGGAGACGTCGTCATTTTGAGGAAATGCTGCAGGAAGGTCTCTACTCCGAAGTTGGTAAGCGCAGATCCGAAGAAGACCGGAGAAAGCTCTCCTTTATCCACCAGATCCTGGTCAAACTCTGCACTTGCTCCGTCCAGAAGCTCGATCTCTCCTAACAGCTGCTCTTTCTGGTCCGGATCCATGTAACTGTCCACATCCGGGTCATCCAGACGGATCTTCTTTACTTCCCCTGTAGTCGTTCCCTTTTTCGTATCGAAGAACAGCTCGATCTCCTCTTCATTTCTGTCATATACCCCGCGGAATGCCTTTCCCGATCCGATCGGCCAGTTGACCGGACAGGTTGCGATGCCAAGCTCCTTTTCGATATCATCTAGAAGCTCGAAGGTATCCATCGCTTCCCGGTCCATCTTGTTAATAAAGGTAAAGATCGGGATATGACGCATGACGCAGACTTTGAACAGCTTCCTTGTCTGCGCCTCCACACCTTTGGATGCGTCGATCACCATCACGGCGGAATCCGCCGCCATCAGTGTCCGGTATGTGTCCTCCGAGAAATCCTGATGTCCCGGAGTATCAAGGATATTGATGCAGTATCCCCCATAATTAAACTGCAGTACCGAAGAGGTGACCGAGATTCCTCTCTCCTTTTCGATCTCCATCCAGTCTGACACCGCATGCTTTGCAGTCGCTTTTCCTTTTACGGAACCTGCCTGATTGATGGCTCCGCCATATAATAAAAATTTTTCAGTCAATGTCGTCTTCCCGGCATCCGGGTGGGAAATAATCGCGAACGTTCTCCGCTTTTTTATTTCATCTGTAATCTTTGACATGATACTCTCCTGTATTTTCTTTTATTCTACCCGGAATCTTCCATATGATTCCACACAGGTAAATATTGTAGCACATCCATCCTGAATTTCGCAACAGGTTTTCCCGTCCAGACCGCATTTTTCGGACCTTTTGCGCATGATGTCCGCTTTTTATTCTGCTGTTTCCGTATTCTCTGTGCCTTCCGTGTTGGTTTCCGAATCCGAAGACGTGCCCTCTGCAGCAGCGGTATTCTGGTCTGCCTTTTTATTCATCGGAGTGATGACGATATTTTCCGGCGCCACTCCGGTTTTTCTTGTGACAATATCCTCGATCTGGGCACGGTTTGCCTCCGTCATTTCCACATTTCCGACGACCACATCCGCTTCCCCTTCACTGACTGTCACAACCGTCTCGGTAAATCCTTTTGAGGCAAGCAGCGTTTCTGCCGCAGACTCCTGCTCAGCCACCCTGGTCAGCTCGATCATCTGATTTACCGCCTCTTCTTTCTGTTCCTCTGTCACAGAAGCGCTGTCGATAATCCCCTGCAACGTCTCCTTGTTTTTCGCCCGTACCTGTTCTCTGGATACCTTGGCCTGAGCCACCGTATTTTTCACCTCTCCGCTTGTCAGCACAGCCTCTCCCGGGGTGCCTTCCACATCCCCGTCCGTTTCCTCGGACGCGCCCTGATCCTGGCTTTCAATATCCCCGGACCCGGTCTCGATATCTTCCTCGGAAATATCAAGTAGTTCACTGTTTGCCTGCTGGGAAACTCCGCTGTCATCTGTACTTTCAAAAAGTTTTCCTGAATAATTCAGATACCCTGCCGCCGCGATCATCAATGCCAGTGCCGCCACAATCACCTGATTTTTCTTAATCAATCGTTTCACCGTCATTCCTCCTGCTTTTCCTATTTCATCTTTACTACCTTAATCTTATGTGACTCTACGGGAAATAATGCCTCAACCGCCTCTGTAATCTGTTGTACCACAACCGGTTCGTCTCCTCCCTCACAGAGCACTACCACCCCTTCCACTGCCGGAGTCAGTTCTTTTGCCACATAAGGCGTCTGTCCCCTGTCTGTCGTTTCTTCATAAACCGTTGTCTCGCTGCTTGTACTTTGGGTTTCATCTTTGGATGTCTCCTTGTCTTTTTCCACTATCTTTTCTGAAGAGGAAGAAAGAGTAATCATCACCTTCACCTTCCCTGCCCCTTCCATCTGCGCCAGAATCTTTTCCAGCTTAGCCTCAGCCATGGAAGCGTAATCCTCTTCTTTCACGGTGTCGGTTTCAGCCTCTTTTGTCTTCCTGTTTTCAGGTTCAGAAACAGGAAGTGCTATCACCAGAAGCAAAAGCCCGGCAAGCAGCAGAAGCAGCCACTTATTTTTCATCGGCATTTTCCCGCCCTTCAGAAGATTCTGAAGCCATGTCCTGCTGCCATTCAAAATATCCCTCCTCCGCAGACTCGAATTGTTCCCTTGCCCGTTCCATTTCCTTTACGTTCTGGCGGTATTCCATACTGTGATACAGGTTTTCAAATTCTCCCTCCAGCTGGAATACCCCAAGCACCGGCCTTGCCAGAAGCAGAATCAATACCAGCCCCGTAAAAAAGCGGATATACTTTTTGTAATCGGAATCCGGAATGATCTGCATCAGCATTGTCATCAAGATCAGATAAAAAACAAGATTCTTTATCCAGTCATATATATATGTAAACATGTCCCCTCCTATGACCGAACGGCCGCCACAATCACGATGGTAATCAAAAACAGTACGGCACTGGTATAGACGGTTTTTAACAGAAGCACCGCTCCGTCTCCTGCACCTGCAATGCATCCGACCACACGTTTATCCGAAACAGGCTCCAGGAGCGCCGCGGTCAATTTATATAGAAGCGCCATCACCGCAATCTGAATAACCGGAATGAGACAGATCACCACACAGATAACCGCGCCGGCCACTCCGATTCCATTCCGGATCAGCGTCAGCGCCGAAACGATAATCTCCGTCATTCCTCCAATGGTATTTCCAATTCCAGGAATGGATTCCAGCCCTTTTTGCAGTCCGCTTCGCCTGACCTGGTCAAGTACCGGACTGATGAGCCCCTGTATCAGATTCATCCCCACAATTCCTACCAGCATCGTCTTTAAGATCCAGCTGATCACCGTTTCCACCAGTTCCGCAAACCGTCCCAGAAATGGTTCCGGGGAGAGTTCATCCATCAGACGGATCATCAGATATACATGGATCAGCGGTAGAATCAGATAGCAGACCACATTCTGGACGAGAAAAATAAGGAACAGCATCAGATTATAAAACACAACAGAAGTCGCGCTCCCCGTGACCACAGCCGCGGCCATCAGGTAGACCGGACAGAGCACCTGCATAAAATCCGTCAAAAGCTGCAGCCCAGATGTAACCGCATCCATCATCACCTCAAAGGTCTGTAAAAGCAGCGTAATCAAAAGCAGATACAAAATAAAAAATCCCGTATCCGCAGCCTGTCCTGCCGCAAACACATGGCTGAAGTTGGCAAAGACTGCCGCAATCAGCGCGATCACCAGGATGTGGATCATCGCCTGCCTGTTCTCGGAAAGAACCGAAAACAAGGTGCCAAGAAGCCCTTTTCCTGCAAGCTGCAAGGCACCGGACACATCCCCTTCCATAAACATCTCCAGAACATCGGCAAACCGGATTCTCTCATCCGGAAAGATTTCCCGCATCATCTTATCCACATCTGTGAAATCCAGATCCTCCATCATCTCCCGGGCCGCCTCCGGTGTTTCCTCCTCCCCGTTTGCTGCTTCTGCCGTCACACTCAGGCCGCCCCAAAACAGGAGAAGTCCAAGAATGACTGCCAGAATGATTCTGCTTTCTTTTCTTCTCATGATAAAAACGCCTCAATCGTCCGAAGCAGCGTCAGGAGTACCGGCATTCCAAGCGCCAGCACTGTGATCTTCCCGAAGAGCTGAATCTGGGCGGCGATGGTCTGGCAGCCGGAATCTTTGCAGATATTGGAGGCAAATTCCGCCACATAAGTAATACCAAGCATCTTCAGGAGAACTCCAAGATAAGAGCCTTCAATCTGGAGGAACGAGCCGATCTCCTTTACCGTATCCAGCACTGTGCTGAGCTTTCCAATAATCCCCGTACCAAGCAGAATTCCCGCCGCAATACTGACATAAATTCCGTATTCTGTTTTTCCTCCCTTAAACTGCAACGCAATCAGTGCCGCACATACACCGATGGCCGCTGCTTTTTGTATGGACATCTACTCCCTCCTTCGCCTCGTCATTTTATTTACAGCTACAGGGCAAACAGACGCCTCATGGTTTCAAACAGATCGTAGATATACGGCACAATCCAGACCAGGACCAGAATCAGCCCGGCAAGACTGGTCAAAAACGCCTGCTCCTCCCGCCCGCTGTGCTTTAACACCTGGCTTAAAACCGAGACCAGAATTCCCACTGCGGCAATTTTAAAGATCAGACTGACACTCATACGCACTTCCTTCCCTTCTTTTTTCTCCCAGCATTTCATCCATCGTTTTTTACAAAAACAGAATCGTAAGAAAAACCCCGCCAAGCACTCCAAGACAGTTCCCGATCCTCCGCCTGGGACCAATCTCCGCTTCCGCCTCCCGGATCCATTTTTCCCATCGTTCTCCCGAGAGTTTCAGCATCCCCGTCTGCATCTTAAGATCCAGATATCCGGTCTGGCTCCCAAGGGAAAGAAATATTTCCCACTCCTCTGCGGACAGATGCTTTTCCTTTCGATATGCCTCCAAAGTCCGGGAGGCATATTCACGGAACCACTCCGGAAACTTAAGGCTTCCCTGCTCCTCAAACACCCGGTGCGCCTGCACAAACAACGATGCATACGGCTCCTTGATTCTGGAAGAGATCTCCAGCATCACCTCCGGGAACGGCTCCCTGGTATATTCAATCTCGCCCCGGATCATCTGATACAATTCTCTCAAGAAACGCAGTTCTTCCAGATGCTGGTTCAGCGACCGCCCGTAACCGAAGCCAAGGGCCGAACAGGCAGAAACTACAAGAACCGCTCCCGCGATTTTCAACAGCACGGCTGTCCCCTCCTGTCATAAATCCCCTCGATCATGCCCGGCCTGTCCCCCTGCTTCAGTACAATGTACCGCTCAAACCGCTCCTCCTGAATCATTCTCCCAAGAACCGGCTTTTTCCTCAGCTCCTGTACCGAATTTCCATGGGCCGTCACAAGTATCCTGCACCCACAGTGCATGGCATACTCAATCGCTTCCACATCCTCCTTCGTCCCGATCTCATCTGCCGCCACCACTTTCGGCGTCATCGAACGAATCAGCATCAGCATCCCCTCCGCCTTCGGGCATGCATCCAGCACATCACTGCGAAGGCCGATATCATTCTGCGCCGCCCCAAGATAACATCCGGCAATCTCCGAACGCTCGTCCACAATTCCCACTGTACAGCCCTTCACATAAGTATTGCCGTCAGATACCTGACGGATGATATCCCGAAGCAAGGTCGTCTTTCCGCAGCCCGGAGGCGAAATAATCATCGTATGGTACAGCTCCTTCTGATTCGTAATATACGGAAACACCCGGTCCGCACACCCTTTCACCTCATGGGCCGCACGAATATGTACCGAAGACACATACCGAAGATTCTTCACACGGTCCCTCTCCGTAATCGCCTTTCCCGCCATCCCCACACGATGACCACCCTCAATCGTCAAAAAACCCTTCCGCATCTCCTCCTCAAACGCATACGGCGAATATCTGCTCATAAAATTCACAATCTCCTTCAACTCCTCTTTTCCCGGAAAATAATCCAGACGGACCTCCCGACCGCCCACATAAACACAAACCGGCCGCCCGACCCGGATACAAATTTCCGTAACCTGATCAAAATCCAGATTTCTCTTTCCTATTACACTCTTCAACCTTTCCGGAAGAATCCGAAAAATCTCCTCCCGCTTACTCATGATTGTCCACCACCTTTTACATCACAATATATGCAGGGGGACGTGTTCTGATGCATCGGAACACGTCCCCATTGAAAAAATTATGAAGTTGTCTTTAAGTTGTTTTTACCGATCTTTTTCGACTTTTTATCTTTTTGTTATGTGGCGCATCAGATATTTCCCTGTCGCAGTCTCGGATTTTCTGTAGTTTCTGGATTTCATACTTTTGTAACTTTTAGATCGGGCAGGCGGATTTTGTGTATACATCTATTATTGTCTGATTTTTTTCACAGGTACACGACGTAGTTAGTTTGGCGGATTTTATTGTTTGGATAGTTGTTTCTTTACTTTTGCTGTTTTTCCAGTATTTTCAAGGGGTTGTGGGATATTATGTGGGTTGAAAGAGATGAGATGTAGACGTTTAACGGGGACGTGTTCCGATGCATCGGAACACGTCCCCGTTAAAAAATTTCCATATTATCTATGTCTTCTTGCATAGATCAGTAGTCCTGCTACTGCGATCAGTACGACAGCTCCTCCGGCGATGACGTAGGCAAAAGTGTCATCGTCGTTTTCTGTCCGGCCGCTTCCTCTTGGTGTTTCGTCGGCTTCGATTTCTTCGGTGTCGTTATTCTGATCGTCTGTCTGTGGCTGGTCGCCGAGTGGTGTTTCGTTGTCGTCGATGGTTTCTGTCTGGCCTTGATCTGCTGTATCTCCGGCAGTGTCCGCGCCTGTGCCATCGTCGGCTGCTGCTCCTGCTCCGGTTTCTGTACCAGTTGTTCCAGTTCCGGTTCCAGCTGTTGCTCCACCTGTCGTTCCGGCTGCTGTGCCACCTCCGGTTGTCGTCCCTCCTCCGGTGACAATGGTGGTGTCTCCCGGAATGGTTTCGGTTCTGGTGATGGTGTCACCTGGAATGACGATCTGTTTACCTTCAACTGGGCGTATCCACAGAATTCCAGGAACTGATTCAATGCAGCCAGCATGGAATTTACGCTGCTTACAGCGTAACGCTCTATCAGCCATTCTTTATATGCAAGAAGTCTTGCCTTGTCCACTTCCCGGCTGTTTCCAAGAAACTTCAAAAAGCAACGCAGGTCTGTACTGTATTTGCTAATAGTCGTCTCCGCGTTTTCCCTTTCATACAGATAGGTTTTAAAATCCTTAACATCTGTTTCCTTCACCGTAAAATATACTTTCTCTGTCATGATGATTCCTCCTCACGCCTACTTTTCCCTGTTTTTATTCTTCTATAATATAAAGATGGAATAAAACAGCAAAAAGGGTCAGAAAAACGGGAAATTTTTACAATTTTTTCTTTTTTACATCCGGGCAATAAAAAAAGAAGCACATCCGGCAGCATGCTTCTGCCCTGATATGCTTCTTTTACTCGGTTTCGATTTATACAGATACAATGCGCTTCTGTATTTTTATAAAAGTTTCTTATAGTAAGACTCTGCCGTATAAAGTGCGGCAACCGGATTGTGTCCCAGTACCCGGTCTTTGGTCACGGCTGTGGTAACCGGTGCATCCGAATGTTTGTAGAACAGGCTGTCGTGTCCTACGCAGAGGCCGACTACGACATTGAGGTCGGTCTTTTCTTTGTTCAGATATTTTGCCTGTAAGATCGGATTGCACATGTGGCAGCCGATTTCCTGACATTCTTCCGGGATGCCGATTCTGCTTTTGTCCACCGCTCCTGTTTTGCAGGCTACTCCGATGACTTCCAGACCGTGGGATCTCAGGATCTTCGCCAGTGTCCTGCTCTCCCGGATCAGTCCGACACAGGTCGCGATTCCGATCTTTTTCGCACCGATTTTTCCGGCAAACTTGATGATCTCTTCCACCCGTGTGAGTTTCAGATATCCTTCATACTCCACCTCCGCCGCGGCAATGGCAAGCTTATGATTCTCCGGATCTTCATAGCAGGCAAGCGCCTCCTCCAACAGTTCTTCGTCCAGTGACGCAGTCAGGCAGAAATCCGGGTAGTTCCCGTCCTTTTTCTCACATGCTGTCACTGCACAGTCTACGCAGGATCTTCTGATCTTTTTTTCTTCCATTTTTTCGTTCCTCCCAGTCCTTTTTCCGTCTTCTCTTTTCCCATCATATCACACTTTTCCCACAAAAAAAAGCATCCACACCGTCTATGGCATGGATGCTTGAACTTTTCCGTTTGGATTATCTGTTTTCCGGAGCGACGTCTTTGATGCTGAAGCTGATTCTTCCCATCTTGTCTTTTCCAAGGCAGACTGCCTTGACCTTGTCTCCCAGTGTCAGAACATCTTCTACGTGGTCGATGCGCTGTTTGCAGATCTTGGAAATGTGAACCATTCCCTCTTTGCCCGGAGCAAACTCGAGGAATGCGCCGAAATCTTTGATGCTGACTACGGTTCCTTCGAGAACCTGTCCGGCTTCGAAGTCTGTTACGATGATTGTGATCAGGCGTTTTGCCTCTTCCATCATCTCTTTGTCTGTACCGCAGATGGATACGCTTCCTTCGTCGGAAATGTCGATCTTCACGCCGGTTCTTTCGATGATAGCGTTGATCGTCTTTCCTCTCTGTCCTACCACATCGCCGATCTTCTGCGGGTCAATGCTCATCTGAATGATCTTCGGAGCATATTTGCCGACTTCTGCTCTCGGCTCTGCGATTGCTTTGTTCATCACTTCATCGATGATGTAAAGTCTTGCCTGTCTTGTACGGGCAATCGCTTCCTCGATGATCGGTCTTGTCAGTCCGTGGATCTTGATATCCATCTGGATTGCTGTGATACCTTTATGTGTACCTGCCACCTTAAAATCCATGTCTCCGAAGAAGTCTTCCAGACCCTGGATATCTGTCAGGACGATGTAATCGTCGTCTGTCTCTCCTGTTACAAGTCCGCAGGAGATACCTGCTACTGCGCTCTTGATCGGCACACCGGCTGCCATCAGGGACATGCTGGATGCGCAGACACTTGCCTGAGATGTGGATCCGTTGGACTCGAATGTCTCGGATACCGTACGGATTGCGTACGGGAATTCTTCCTCAGACGGAAGTACCGGCACGAGGGCACGCTCAGCCAGTGCTCCATGTCCGATCTCACGGCGTCCCGGTCCTCTGGACGGCTTTGTCTCACCTACAGAGTAGGACGGGAAATTGTAGTGGTGCATATAGCGTTTTGAAGTCTCTGCCTCATCAAGTCCGTCAAGTTTCTGTGCGTCAGAAAGCGGAGCAAGTGTTGTGATGTTGCAGATCTGTGTCTGTCCTCTTGTAAACATTGCGGAACCGTGTACTCTCGGGATCAGGTCTACTTCCGCTGCAAGCGGACGGATCTGGTCGATCGCTCTTCCGTCCGGACGTTTGTGATCTTTGAGGATCATCTTGCGGACAGTCTTCTTCTGATACTGGTACAGCGCTTCTCCGATGCGTGGCAGCCACTCTTCGTTTTCAGCAAATGCCTCTTCGAGACGATCCTGAATCACGCGGATGTTCGCCTCTCTTGTCTGCTTGTCATCGGTAAATACTGCTTCTTCCATCTCCTCAGCCGGAACGAGCTTCTGGATCTCTTCCATCAGGTCTGCCGGTACTGCGAAGCTTTCATATTCATGTTTCGGTTTCCCGCACTCTGCCACGATCTGGTCGATGAATGCGATTACCGTCTGGTTTACTTCGTGTGCCGCGAAAATCGCCTTGATCATCACATCTTCCGGTACTTCGTTGGCTCCGGCTTCGATCATGATGACTTTTTCTTTTGTAGATGCAACAGTCAGCTGCATATCGGATACTGCTTTTTCTTCTGCAGTCGGGTTGAATACGAACTCACCGTTTACAAGTCCTACTTGTGTAGAAGCTGTCGGTCCGTCAAACGGAATATCGGAGATCGCAACTGCGATTGCGGATCCGATCATTGCTGTCAGTTCCGGGCTGCAGTCCTGATCTACAGAAAGGACAAGGTTTTCCAGGGTAACATCGTTTCTGTAATCCTTCGGGAAGAGCGGACGCATCGGGCGGTCGATGACACGGTCTGTCAGAATCGCATTTTCAGATGCCTTTCCTTCTCTTTTGTTGAATCCTCCCGGAATCTTTCCAACTGCATACATCTTTTCATTGTACTCTACGTTCAGCGGGAAGAAATCGATTCCTTCTCTTGGCTTCTCAGAAGCTGTTGCTGTGGAAAGTACTGTTGTTTCTCCATAGTGCATCAGTGCTGCACCGTTTGCCTGCTTTGCCACTCTGCCTACATCAACACGCAGAGGACGTCCGGCAAGTTCCATCTCAAATGTCTTGTACATAAGATCCTCCTCATTTTTCTTTTCTTTTTTTGTCGTGCGGAGAATCCCGAAACTACTGAAAAACAAGTCATATACTGGCTTGCTTTTCAGTGGTCCCGGTGTCTCTCCCCGCATACATTTCGCATGATTTTGACAAATATTGAAAACCGGAAAAATATCCCGGCAGTATAAAAGAGGACGGATAAGTGTTCCGTCCTCTCTGAATAGCCTGACTATTTTCTGAGTCCTAATCTTTCAATCAAAGAACGGTATCTTTCGATATCTTTTTTCTTTAAATATGCAAGAAGACCACGTCTCTGACCTACCATCTTCAAAAGACCTCTTCTGGAATGATGATCCTTTGGATTTGCTTTGAAATGCTCTGTTAATTCATTGATTCTTGCTGTCAGGATTGCTACCTGAACTTCCGGAGATCCTGTGTCTCCTTCGCTTCTTCCATACTCAGCAATAATAGCTGCTTTCTTTTCTCTGTCGATCATGTTTTTATCCTCCTTATTTTTGAAACGCCGGATATCAGGCGGCGGTCGGAGTCTTCCGTCCACTGGATATCGGCTCACTCATACTTTTTGAGTATATCATGGCCCCCTGCCGGATGTCAATTCTTTTCTTCACTTTTGTTTTTGATTTCCAGAAGCATGCGTCTGCTTTCCATTGTGAGAAGGAAGTGTCTCTTTCCTTCCCGTATATCTGTCTGAATCTGCCTTTTAAGTTCATCTATATCGTCAAACTTTTCTTCCGGTCTCAGATAATGATAAAGCTGCAGTACGACCTGCTTTCCGTCTGCTTCTTCCTTCTCCTCATAGCAGAAGAGATGAACCGAAAGAATGGTATCTTCCCCGCTTGATACAGTAGGCTTCTTTCCGATGTTGCACACACCCTGATACCATTGTCCGTCCACCTCCAGCTTACAGACGTAGGCTCCGGCAGGAGGCAGGATTTTTTCCTGACACGGGAAGATATCCATCGTCGGATATCCGATCCGGCGTCCCATGCCCTCTCCTTTCCTCACTGTACCCGCGATTGTATAAGGATAACTGAGCAGCCGGTTCACAAGATCAATATCTCCTGTTTTCATGACTTCCTTTACATAAGTACTGCTTACGATGCGTTCTCCGTAATACTCATTTGGTATCACTTCGAGACGGTATCCGTACGTTTCCTGGTACTTTGCGAGCATCCCGACGTCTCCACGCCTCTCGTGCCCGAACCGGAAGTTTTCGCCAACCACAATGTATTTTGCATGAAACAGATCCGAGAGAATTTTCTCGATAAATACTTCCGCCTCCATCTCTTTTACGGACAGAAACGGACATTCAATCAGATAATCCACTCTTCCGTCCAGACGGATGGCACGCTCTTCATTCATCATCAGTTTTTTCTGGTCAAGGTGACACATTTTTTTGAATTCGGTCATCTCGAAAAAACAAACAACACTTTTTAAATCCGGCTCCTGCTCCACATGTTCCATAATCCGCTCCACCAGTTTACGGTGTCCTCTGTGCAGACCATCAAATTTTCCCAGCGTTACGGCAGTTCCGGCTTCTTCCTGGTAATGTTCAAATCCTGTAATATATTGCATGTTCTTTCCTCTTATTCCGGACTGTAAAACATTTTTTCCACCTGATATTTCTTTTCTCTCCCGGCATAGCGGTAGAGTGCGAGGAATCTTCCGTCCGGACCGTAGACCCGGATGGTCTCCCCGTCCTTTTCCGGGATGTGGTCCTCGATCTGATCCGGCGACAGGGCATTCCCGTTGTAAACGGTCTTTTCCTTTCCCTGCTTCACCGATACTTTCGGCGCATCCGGAAACATGGCATCGATCGGAACAAGAATCTCCCCGATCCTGCCGCCATCCAGATACTCCTGAATTTCAGAAAGAGTCCGGCTTTGATCCAATGTAAAGTTTCCGGATTTTGTTCTGAGCAGGTCGCCCATACATGCCCCGCATCCAAGTTTTCTGCCGATATCATGACAGAGGGTGCGGATGTAGGTTCCTTTGGAGCAGACTACTTCAAACCTGACTTCCGGAAGCCGCATCTCAAGAATCCGGATGGAACGGATTTCCACCCGGCGGGCTTTCCGTTCGATTTCCTTACCTTCTCTTGCAAGTTCATAGAGCTTTTTCCCGCCAACCTTTACCGCAGAGTACATCGGCGGGATCTGGTCATAGATCCCTACGAAAGAAAGGATGGCTTCCTGCACTTCCTCTTCGGTCAGATGGCCGGTCGCGGAAGTATCGAGAACTGTACCGGAAAGATCCTGGGTATCGGTCTCTTTTCCAAGCACCATCACGGCTTCATATGCCTTTTCTTTGTCCGTCATCATTTCGCAGAGCCTGGTTGCTTTTCCAAGGCAGACCGGAAGGACGCCTTCCGCATCCGGATCCAGCGTCCCGGTATGTCCGATCTTTTTCTGTCTTGTCATTCCCCGAAGCTTTGCCACCACATCATGGGAAGTAAAGCCCTTTTCTTTTCTTACGTTCAGAATTCCGTGGATCATGCTTCTTCCTCCAGCTGAAGGGCAACCTGTCCGACGATGTTGTTGACTGCATCATGGACGGTTCCGCGGAACGTAAGTCCTGCGGCCCGCACATGTCCGCCGCCGCCAAAGTACTGGGCAACCTTGCTGACATCCACTTTCTCTTTGGAACGGAGGCTGACTTTAAATTCTCCGCTTTCCAGTTCGTAGAGGAAAATCGCAGCCTCCACGCCGGTTGTCACTCTCAGCTGGCTGACAATGCCTTCCAGATCTTTTGCCTTCACTCCAAAGAAGTTCATGCTTTTCTTTGTAATGTAGGAAAAGATTACTTTTCCGTCCATCAGACGGATACTCTCCAGAAGCGCCTTTCCAAGCACCTGATTCTGAGCGTAGGTCTTTTCATAAAATGTTTTCTCTATGATTTTCGGTCCGTCGATTCCTTTTCTTAAAAGCTCCGCAGCTGCCTCCATGGTCGAAGGCTTTGTGCAGGAATACTGAAACACTCCGGTGTCGTGTACAATTCCCAGATACAGTGCTTCCGCAATCTCCTTTGTGATCCTCTCTTTTTCCAGCAGATCATAGATCAGCTCAGAGGTGGAGCTTGCGTCCGGAACGATCTGGTTTACATCCGCAAATGCCAGGTTGCTCACGTGGTGGTCGATGCAGACCGTCTTTTTGGCCTGTTCAAACAGTGTACCTGCAAATCCGAGTCTTTTCGTATCCCCGCAGTCCAGTGCGAAGAACACATCATATCCGGTATCTTCCGGCAGCTCGTGACGGATCTCGTCTGCCCCTGTCAGCATATGGAACGAATTCGGGATCTCTTCCAAATACACATCCGTGCTGACTTCCGGATAATACATACGTAAATACTGGTAAAGCGCCAGGCAGGAACCGGTGCAGTCCCCGTCAGGCCGTACATGCCCTGCAATGCCGGCCCGCTTTACTCCTTTCAGTATCTCATCCAGTTTCAGCATATTACTCTTCCTCTTTCTTACTGCCTTTCGTGATATCGTCGATCTTCTTTGACATTGCCACCCCGTATTCGATCGACTGATCCAGAATAAAGCGGATCTCCGGGGTGTTACGAAGGTTCAGAGAATGTGCAAGCTCTCTTCTGATATACCCTTCTGCGCTCTGAAGCCCTTTGATTGTATCTGCCTGTGCCTTTTCATCACCAAGAACACTGATATAGGCTTTACAGGTCTTCAGATCCGGTGCGACTTCCACCGCAACGACAGAGGTGAACTCTGCCACGCGGGGATCTTTGATCCCCCCGCGCAGAATATTGGACAGTTCATGCATCACTTCTGTATTGACCCTCGTGTTTTTGATACTGTTTTTTCTCATATTTTCATCCTATCTTGGTTTTTCTACCATCTTGAATGCTTCTACCTGATCGCCTTCTTTGATGTCATTGTATTTTTCAAATACGAAACCACATTCGTATCCTGCTTTTACTTCTTTGACATCATCTTTGAAACGCTTCAGTGAAGCAAGTTTTCCTTCAAATACTACAATTCCGTCGCGGATAATTCTTGCGGAGCAGTCACGTTCAAAGATACCGTCCAGAACGTAAGCACCGGCAATGGTTCCGACTCCGGAAGCCTTGAATGTCTGGCGTACTTCCGCGTGTCCAAGCACCTGTTCTTCGAAGATCGGATCGAGCATACCCTTCATGGCAGCTTCCACGTCTTCGATGGCATTGTAGATGACACGGTACAGACGAACGTCAACATTTTCTCTTTCTGCTGTCTCTTTTGCTGCCGCATCCGGACGAACATTAAATCCGATGATGATCGCGTTGGACGCAGATGCAAGCATAACGTCGGATTCGTTGATGGCTCCGACTCCGCCGTGGATCACTTTTACAACAACTTCATCGTTGGACAGCTTCAGAAGGCTCTGCTTCATCGCCTCTACAGATCCCTGTACGTCCGCTTTGACTACGATATCCAGTTCTTTTAAGTTTCCTTCTTTAATCTGGTTGAACAGATCATCCAGAGACATCTTGGATTTTGTCTCCTCCAGCATCTTCATACGATTCTGGGAAATAAAGGTTTCCGCAAAGTTTCTTGCCTCTTTTTCGTTCTTGCTTACAACGAAGACTTCACCCGCATTCGGAACGTCATTGAATCCAAGGATCTCAACCGGCATGGATGGGCCGGCCTCTTTGACACGTCTTCCCTTGTCATCCATCATGGCTCTGACTTTACCAAACGCAGATCCGGCTGCAATGGCGTCACCTACACGGAGTGTTCCTTTCTGTACAAGGACAGTAGCCACCGGTCCTTTTCCTTTATCAAGCTGCGCTTCGATCACAAGACCTCTTGCGCGTCTGTTCGGGTTTGCTTTTAACTCAAGCATTTCCGCTGTCAGAAGGATCATCTCAAGAAGCTCCGGAATACCTTCTTTTGTATGCGCGGATACCGGAACGAAAATCGTGCTTCCACCCCAGTCTTCCGGGATGAGCTCATACTCTGTCAGCTCCTGTTTTACACGTTCGATATTCGCGCTTGGCTTGTCGATCTTGTTGATCGCGACAACAATCTCAACGCCCGCCGCCTTGGCATGGTTGATCGCCTCTACCGTCTGCGGCATGACACCATCGTCTGCTGCAACGACAAGTACTGCAATATCTGTGGAACATGCACCTCTAAGACGCATTGCCGTAAATGCCTCATGACCCGGTGTGTCAAGGAATGTGATGCTCTCTCCGTTGATGTTGACAACAGATGCTCCGATATGCTGTGTGATTCCGCCGGCCTCTCTGTCTGTTACATTCGTGTGACGGATTGCATCGAGGAGGGAAGTCTTACCATGGTCAACGTGTCCCATAACGCAGACAACCGGTGGACGTTTTTTCATCTTCTTTTCGTCCTCTTCTTCCTCTTTTAAGAGCTCTTCGATTACATCGATTTCTTCTTCCTGCTCGCAAAGCACGTCAAACTCCATTGCGATCTCCTCTGCAGTATCAAAGTCGATCTCCTGGTTGACTGTCACGATTTTGCCCTGAAGGAACAGTTTCTTGACAATAGCGGACGGCTGGATCTTCATCGCGTCTGCCAGCTCCTTGATGGTGAGCATCTTCGGAATTGTGATCTGCTTGATCTGCTCTTCCTTCTTCTCCTGCTTCGGCTGCGGTTTCTCCATTACAGGCTGCTGGTTCTTCCTGCCTTTTCCCTGCTTCTGGCCAAACCTGCCTTCCCGTTCATCATCGCGGTCATAGTCTTTCTTCTTATAATTATCCTTCTGGTTTCTTCTCTGCGGCTTCTGCTCGGCTACCATCGGTGCCGGGATAGACGGTCCGTTGTTTCTTCCGTCTCTTGATCCTCTGCCCTGACGGTCTCTGTCACGATCTCTTCCGTCGCGGGAATCTCTGCCCTGGCGGTCTCTGTCGCGATCTCTTCCGTCGCGGAAATCTCTTCCTCCCTGACGGTCTTTATCGCGGAAATCCCTGCCCTGGCGGTCTCTGTCTTTATTATCTCTTGATCCTCTGCCCTGACGGTCTCTGTCACGGTCTCTTCCGTCACGGAAGTCTTTTCCTCCCTGGCGGTCTTTATTGCCGTCTCTTCCCTGACCCTGACGGTCTCTGTCGCGAAAATCTCTTCCCTGACGGTCTTTGTTTCCGTCTCTTGCCGGACGGTTATTGTCGCGCCCTCTCTCCTGGGCAGATACGTATCCTTCTCTCTTTTCCTTATCCATTCCTGTTCTTCCTGACGCCTGCTGTCCGCCCGGTCTCTGGGCACCTCTTGCGTTCTGGCGTCTTTGTCCTCCCTGTGTGTTCTGAGGCCGGAAAACCTGAACAATAGTTTTCTTTTTCGGAGCTTCTGCATTGTGTCCGGCGCTTCCGAATTTCTTCTTCACATCCTCCACCTGCTGCTCTGTCAGAAAACTCATGTGGCTTTTCAGGTCCGCTCCGTTCCCTTTCAGATAATCCATAATTTCCTTGCTCGTTTTATCTATCTCTTTTGCTAATTCATGTACTCGCACTTTTGACATCCAACTACCTCCTATATGCAATTTTATTCTTCTTCCACTGTCAGCTGTTTCTTAATCTCGTCCGCAAATCCCGCATCTGTCACCGCAGCACTTGTGCGGAATTCTTTTCCCATTGCATGACCCAGGGTGTCCTGATCTGCATAAAACAGAATCGGAACGTCGTAAAAGCTGCACATGTTACGGAATTTCTTTTTTGTATTCTCAGAGGCATCCGCGGCGATAATCACAAGATAAGCCGTCCCTGACTTGACCGCCTGCTCTGTCTGAAAGTTTCCGCTTTTTGTCTTTCCCGCCCTGGTAGCCAGACTTAAAAGTGACAGACCTTTATTCAGTTTCAATCTGCTCCATCTCCTTTTCCAGCTGTTCATACACTTCGTTTGGAATCGCCTGCTTAAAAGAGCGTTCCAGCCCTTTGTTCTTTACTGCTTTTAGAAAACAATCTCTGGAAAAGCAGAGGTAGGCTCCTCTTCCGTTTTTTCTTCCTGTTGCGTCCAGAAGGAATTCCCCTTCCTTCGTGTGGATGACGCGGAGCATCTCCTTTTTGTTTTTCATCTCCCCGCACCCGACACATTTGCGCATTGGGATCTTTTTATTCATCACTTTCATCCCCGTAACTTTCTTCTTCATCAATGTCGTCTTCGTATGCGTCATCCTCATAGACGTCGTCCTCATAAACGTCATCTTCATAAATGTCCGACTCGAATACACCTTCTTCCATCGGCATATCCATGTAGTTTGCCGGAAGTTCTCCGGATTCGATTGCCTGAGTCTCACTCTTGATGTCGATCTTGTATCCGGTCAGTCTTGCGGCCAGTCTTGCATTCTGTCCTTCTTTACCGATGGCAAGAGAAAGCTGGTAATCCGGCACGATGACGCTTGCCGTCTTCTCTTCCGGATCTGCCGCAACCGAAATAACCTTCGCCGGACTCAGCGCGTTTTCGATGAGGATGGCCGGGTTGTCGCTCCAGTTGATGATGTCGATCTTCTCGCCACGTAATTCGTTCACGATGGCATTCACTCTCTGTCCGTTCATTCCGACACATGCTCCAACCGGATCCACGTCCGGATCATTGGACCATACGGCAATCTTTGTACGGGATCCTGCTTCTCTTGCAATGCTCTTGATCTCAACAATACCGTCTTTCACCTCAGTCACCTCGGACTCAAAGAGACGTTTTACAAGCTCCGGATGGGTACGGGATACGAGAATTTTCGGTCCTTTTGTCGTATTCTTTACTTCTACCACGTAAAGTTTGATACGCTCTGTCGGTTTGAATACTTCCCCTTTGACCTGCTCGTTTTCTGTCAGCATGGCGTCTGCCTTTCCAAGATCAATGCTGATGTTGCGTCCCACATAACGCTGCACGATTCCTGTCACAATGTCTTTTTCCTTCTCAAAGTACTGATCATAAACGACCTTGCGTTCTTCTTCCCGGATCTTCTGGAGGATCAGGTTCTTCGCGTTCTGTGTCGCAATCCGTCCAAAGGATTTTGAATCGATCGGTACCTGTACAATATCGCCAAGTTCATATTTGGAGTCCATCATCTTTGCATTTACAAGACTGATCTCCTCCTCCGGATCTTCCACTTCCTCCACTACGGTCTTCTCAGCGTAAACCGCGAAATCGCAGGTCTCACGGTTCATCACGACCTTAATATTATCCGCTTTTTTGAAATGGTTTTTGCAGGCGTTCATCAGGGAATTTTCAATTGCGTCCAGCATGGTCTCCTTGCTGATGTCCTTCTCCTGTTCCAGTATGGTAAGTGCTTCCATTAATTCTGTACTCATTGCTTTCTTTTCCTCCTAAACACTAAAAATCAAATGCCAGCCTGATCAATGCAATCTCTTTCCTGTCAAACTTCTGTTTTGTTCCATCTTCATAAGAAATCGTCACAGAATCACTGTCATATTCCTCTAACACTCCGGTAAACTCTTTCTGCTTGTCAATCATCCGGTATGTCCGGATCTCCACTTCTTCCCCGATGCTTCTTGCAAAGTCCCTGTCTTTCTTTAACGGTCTTCCAAGCCCCGGCGAACTCACTTCCAGGATATAGCTGTCGTCGATAAAATCCTTTTTATCCAGAAGATCAGAGAGCTCTCTGCTTACGACCTCGCAGTCGTTGATGGCAATTCCGCCCGGCTTGTCGATATAGGCCCTTAAATACCAGGTGCCAGCCTCTTTCACATATTCTACGTCAACCAGTTCAAACTCATACTTCGTAAGGATCGGAATCAGCAATTCCTCTGTTCTTTGTTCGTAGCTTTCTCTTTTTGACATCCTAACATCCTTTCTCTTTCAGATTTTCATGCCTGTCATAAAAAACCGTCCTGTATGCGGACAACCCGCAGAATTAAAGAAGAGTGAACATGACGTCCACTCTTCTGCCGATTTCTTATGTAACTATATGCACTATAGCACGTTTTTTTGACAAAATCAAGGTTTTTTGCCGATTTTAGCGGTTTTCTCCTATTTTACGATATCGAGAATGCCTCTGATGTCGAGAATCACATAGTCTGCTCCCGCATCCTTGTAAATTTTCTCCGCTCTTTCGTACTGTGCTTTCTTTTCTTCTTCGGAAAGAGCGTCAAATTCCTCTTTGGAGAGTCCGAGAACAGAACTTCCTTCCAGGATTCCGACCGCTTCCATTCCTGCGTTCTTTCCTTCTTTAATATCGGATACCGTATCTCCGACTTTGATGACCTTTCTCACATCAGAAAGTCCAAGTGCTTCCATGTTCTTGAAGATCATGTACGGGTACGGACGTCCGTGGTTTCCCACCGCATTCGGGCTGAACCAGCAGTCCGGCTCATATCCGAGCTCTTTTGCCTTCGGAGCAACGATGGCCATCATATCATCGGTGTATCCTGTTGTGGATCCTATCTTCATTCCCATCTCGCGGAGCTCTTTCACCGTTTCGATCACGTACGGTTTCGGATCTGCGAAGTTCGGAAGGTTTTCCAGAAGTTTCTTCTCGCTGAGCTCGTAAACCGCATGGACATCTTCCTCGGTCCAGTCTCTTCCATATTTTTCTTTCCACAGTCCGCTGATGCGTTCTCCCTGAAGCATGGTCCGGATATGGTCGATTTTAAGCATTCCCATCGGTCCTCTGACCTCCTCCATGGTCGGGTCAATTCCGTATTCATGGAAGGAATCGAGGAATGCCTGTACCGGTGCAAAGCATCCGTAATCCACTGTCGTTCCTGCCCAGTCAAAAATCACTGCTTCGTATTTCATCTTAGTTTCTTTCCTTTAAAAATTCTGAAATGATTGCTGTCACCTTTACCATATCTTCCGGATAGATCTCTCCGATGTTTCCGATACGGAATGTATCTGCATCCGTTACTTTTCCCGGATAAATCGCGTATCCTCTTTCTTTGATGTACTGGTACATATCCTGGAAGGAGGAGTTGTGGTGTTCCGGATAGTAGAAGGTTGTAATGATCGGTCCCTGAACATCTGCTCCTACATATGGCCTGATGCCAAGCTCTGCCAGATTTTCAATGAGAATCTGATTATTCTTCTCATAGCGTTCCTGCCTCTTTTCGATGCCGCCTTCTTCCTCCAGTTCGCGGAGCGCCTGTCTGAATGCAAGTACCACATGAGTCGGTGATGTGTATCTCCATTTTCCGTCTTTTTCCATTGTCTCCCACTGATCGTAGAGATCAAGAGAAAGGCTTCTTGCTTTTCCTTTGCTCTCCATCAGTTTGTCTCTTCTGCAGATAATAAAGGAGAATCCCGGAACACCCTGAATACATTTGTTGGCGCTGCTGATGATGAAATCAATACCAAGTTCTCCCACCTGGATATCCACGCCGCCGAAGCTTGACATAGCATCCACGATGAATGTCTTTCCTCTTTCTTTTACTACTTTTGCAACAGATTCGATATCATTTAAGATTCCGGATGTCGTCTCGCTGTGCACCATGGCAACGTGCGTAATCTTTGCATCCTCATCCAGATATTCCGCGATCTTTCCGGCATCCGGTACTTTATCAAAATCCTCTTCATAAAGAACGTAGTCAATTTTTGCATGTTCCGCAATTGATGCCATACGCTTTCCGTAAGCACCGTTTGCTGCGATCAGAAGTTTTTCATCTTCTCCAATGACGCTGGTCAGTACAGACTCCACGCCGAATGTTCCGCTTCCCTGCATCAGGACAACGGTGTAGTCCTCCTCGGAAACATGAGCCAGTTTTAACAGTTCTTTTCTGATCTCCTGTGTAATCTGTTTGTAGTCGTCATCCCATGTGCAATGGTCAAACAGCATCTCCTTTTTTACAGTATCCGTTGTGGTGAGCGGTCCTGGTGTGAGTAATTTGTAGTTCTTCATGATTTTCGTTTTCCTTTTTCCTGTATTTTCGCATCCGCTCGGACGCATTGACAGACCGCCGGCCTTATTTTCCGGCAGTCTGCATTTGTCTTAATTGATCATGTCTTATTTTGCTGCTTCTGAGATTTCCTGATGTTTTTCCAGTAAGTCTACTGTCAGTTTTTCCTGGAATACCTTTGGATAAGCAGATTTGTTGTCGGAATCTGTCTCTCCTTCATATACAGCAAGCGGGTATGTTTTCTGAAGTTCTTCTCTTCCTTTTTCAATGATGCACTGCGCCATCTCCATTGCCTTGTCTGCTTTGTCTCCGTTGTCTTTGTCGAGAACAGCTACAGACTCTGTCAGAGAGAAGTTTCCTTCCGTCGGGTCGACATAGTCAATCGGAAGTCCTTCTTCTTTATCTGCTACCGCCTGATGTCTCAGACCAAATCCGACTGCCACTTCTCCGGCACGTACTTTTTTAAGCGGTGCAGAACCGGAATCTTCGATGTTGTCGCCTGCATTTGCGTAAATATCCGACAGAATATTCTGTGCTTCCTCCTCACCGTATTCGCTTACAAGTGCCTGAATCAGAAGCCATGCCGTAGAAGAGCTCTTAATATCTGTCACGGAAATCATGTCCTTGTACTGCGGATCTGCCAGATCCTTGATGCAGGTCGGTGTGTCCAGATTGTTTTCCTTTAAGAGTTCTGTATTGACAATGATCGCGCCTTCCTGTTTTGTAATCGGTGCATAGAAATCAGAACTGTCATTTTCACTGAGTGTTGTATAGTCAAATGTCAGATCTTTAAACATGCTGTTCTGCTCCTGAGCACTGTCCAGGTAGAAAGAACTCATTGTCACCATGTCTGCTTCCAGATTCTTTCCTTCCGCGATCAGCTTTCCTCCCAGTTCGGATGTTCCGAATGTCTGGAATACATATTCGCCTTCATATCCATTATCATCCAGTGTTTTTTTCATGGCATCTACCGCCTCTTCATCAGCGTTGGAATAGATAATGATCTGATCCTCTGAAGATCCTGAAGCCGCATCTGATCCGGAACATCCGCCAAGCATTACGGAGCCGGCCATCAGACATGCCATAAACATTGCTGTCACACTTTTCATCTTCATAATTTTTTTCTCCTTTTTCACTTTAAATTCAGATTTTTTTCTATCTGAAAGGAGGACTAATACTCCCTTTATGCAAAGATTGGTCAAAAGGATCAGGATGGACAGTACGAAAATTTCATTGAATTTCATAAAGTACTGTAATTCCTTGATCTTTGTCGTAATGACCATAGTTCTCGCTCCCGCGATGAAAATCACCGCGCTGACGGTTACCATTGCGTTCACAAAATAGTATCCGAACACTTCCAGAAGTGTAGATGACATATTCGGTGTGATAATTCTTATGAGGGTTTTCCCCCAGGAGTCGCCAAGCAGTTTCGCTGTCGCCTCCCAGGAGGTGTTCAGCTTCAGAAGCGCGTTCTTGATCATCAGGTACGGTGTAGAAAAATAATGGATCATGTTACAGATGATGATCAGTAAAAAAGTGTTCTGAAGCGATGTTCCTGAGAACACAAGCATATATGCAATACCGATAACCATTCCGGGAATGGTGTTGGTGATCAGGGCCGTGCTTTCTACCACCTGCTTTGCGGATCCTCTCAGGCTGCTCCGCGCGGAAGCAAGCGCACATCCGTAAGCAAGCAGGGTTCCGAAAATCGCCGTCATAAATGCTACAAACAATGAGTTTTTATATACTGCCGTCAATGTATTGTCGTTGAATACATCACGGAAGTGATCCAGTGTAAACACTGCCTGATAAGGCCATTCCTGAATAAACGGCATGATGAAGATCACAGCAAAGACTGCAAATACACAGATCAGGATCACAGCCGATCCGACCGAGCAGAGGATGTCTCTTGTCTTGTTTTTCTTTAATTCGATTGCGGAGATCTTCGTATACCGGATGTTGTATCGTTCCAGGAATTTCAGAAGCAGGATGCTGACAATCGAAGGAATCAGCATGATCACAGCTACTACCGCTCCGTTGTTGAAATTCGGGATACTTCCAAGCATCTCATTGTAAAGTACGGTTGCAACAACTTCGTACTCTCCTCCCACGGATTCCGGAATACCGTAATCGGTAAAGCAGAGGAAGAAACACTGTACAAAGGAGGTTGCAAAAGTTCCGAGCAGCGGACGGATAATCGTCTGTTGAAAAGTTTTCATCGGAGAGTCTCCCATAATTCTGGAAACAACCATGAATTTTTTGTCGATATATTCCATCGTATTGGACAGAAGCATAAAGGATACCGGAAGGGTGTAGATCACATATCCGATCACAAGTCCGTTAAATCCGTAGATATCAAACAGCTGTCTTCCAAAGAGCCTTGTCAGAAGTCCCTGTTTTCCGAAGGAATAGATAATGGCAAATCCGTATGTAATAGTCGGCAGAAGCATTGGAAGCTGTGCTGCCAGACGGATAAATTTCTTATATTTTCCAGGTGCATTTGTATAATGTACGGTGTACGCAAGTAAAAACGCAAGGAGTGTTGCCACCACCGCGCTGACGATGGAAACTTCCAGGCTGTGCCGTACAGCCAGGCCGAATCCTCTCTGTGTCAGCATTTCACTGTAGTGTGCCAGGGAAAGTCCTGACTCACCTGCAAGAGACTGTTGAAACAGTACGATAACCGGGACAAACAGAAAGATCAAAAACAGAAGAAGCGCAATCCCGTAAATTCCTTTGATTTCTTTTTCTTTTATCTTCTTCATCTTTTACACCACCTGAAATCTCTTTGCTTCTGATTCACTGAACAGCATCATGATGTTGTTTCTCTTGATTTCGAGCTGTCTTAAAATGAAGTTCTTTACGAAATCTTCTTCCGGTGTATTGATAATATCTTCCGGTCTTCCGTACTGGGCGATCGTTCCCTGATTCATGATGACAACCTTGTCGGAAAGGGTGAGCGCTTCCTCCGGATCATGTGTGACTATAATGGTTGTCAGATGATATTCTCTTGCAATCTCCTTGATCTTGTCTTTGATGGATTCTTTGATCACGCCATCCAAAGCACTCAACGGCTCGTCAAGAAGCAGGATCTTCGGCTTCATTACCATGGTTCTCGCAAGAGCCACTCTCTGTTTTTGTCCGCCGGAAAGCTGTTCGATCTTCTTATCCAGATGGTCCTTCAGTCCCAGAAGATTGATCAGTCCATTGACTTCCTCCACCGTTACAATGTTTTTGTTATTGCGAAGGCCGTATGTAACATTCTGTTTCACATTCAGATTCGGGAAGAGCGCATAATCCTGGAATACAATATTGAATCCTCTCTCTTCCATTGGTACATTTAAAATATCTTCACCCTGAAAAATCAGTTCACCGGCATCTGCCTGTGTCAGTCCGAGGATGATATTTAAAAGTGTTGTTTTCCCGCATCCGGACGGTCCGAGAATCGATACAATCTCGCCATCCTCGATCTGCAGATTGATGTTTTTTAAAACATTCACTCCGTCAAATGATTTTTTGATATGCTTTAATTCCAGCATGTACAAATGCCCCTTTCTTTTATCCAGATTTTCTACATTTCATCGTTTTTTTCATCTTATAGCACTATAACTCTTTACGTTTTTTTGTTCCATCCGGCCTGCGTAAAGCTTTTGCAAAAATCACGTTACTGTCTTTTCAGGAAATGTAAAATTCATTTAACAAAAAAACATTGGGGACGGGTTCCTTTTCACCGGAACACGTCCCCAATGTTTATTGGAGTGGTTTTATTCGCCCGCCGTCTCAGGTTCGGGCTGTCTTCTAAAATTCTGTACAAAGTCAATTAAAAGTGATGAAAGCATCACTGTCACCACGGAAAACGCAATCCGGATGACCGGAATATAAGAAAGGGAAAGTCCCAGTACTACCAGATCCGTAAAAAGATAGGCTCTGGAAAGTCTCCACCCGGTTCCTCTGGAAATGGAAAGGGCAAGTGCATCGTCTCCGCCGCTTGATCCGCCCTGACGTACAATCAGGCCGACACCGATTCCTACAAAAACACCTCCCAGAAGCGCCGCCGCAAGCGGATAATCCGACAGATCCGGCAGCATGTAGGGAAACTGTTCCCACAGATCATAAAACAGAGACACAAATAAGGTGGAAATCACGGAAATCCTGATAAACTTTCCTCCAAGAAACCGGAATGCCAGAAGGTAGCAGCTCAGATCAAGGATCGGGGTTACAAGTCCTTTTGGAATATGAAACCATTTGTTTGCAAACAGTGTCATGCCAATGACACCTCCTTCAGTAATCCCGGTCTGTGAATGAATATTGTGGATACCGAAGGTACAGATTGCCGCTCCCACGGCAATCCATAACAACATCGGCACCGTAATTCCCTCAACCAGTCTTTGTACTGTTCATCTCATCTTATTCTTCAACATCATAAAACCTCCTTTATGTTTATCTTAAACTCTGGTACTATCCCAGAGTCAAGACATTTTCACAAAAAGGAGGTCTTTTTTATGCTCTCTGCTTTACGCCCGACGTATCACGCTTTCCTGTTTTCAGACGGTTCAGCGAAATTTCTTTTTCCTTATATACTGCTTTGGTCTCAGTTCCTTCTGCAAAAACATAGGCGCTTTCCACAGCGTCCTTCTTCTGAAGCCTGATTCCCCGGATTCCGAGGGCTCCCTTTTTCTTCTCGGATACATCTTCCGCCGGGAATTTGAGGAAGTAGCCGTTTTCTGTCTGAAGTACGGCAAAATCCTGCCCGTTCATCGGAAGCACAGCTCGTACTTCATCACCTTCCTGAAGCTTGGTCGCCGCGGTTGTCCGCTTGGAAACAAGGAATTCCGATCCTGCCACCTGTTTGACAAGTCCGTCTTTTGTGGCAAACAGAAGGAATTCTCCCTCCAGATCCGACTCGTTCATCAACGTAACGATATGTTCTTCCGTGCTGTCAAAATTACTGATATTGTCCACCGGAAGTCCCTTGTCCCGGAATTTGCCATGCGGGATATCCAGTACCTTGATCTGGTGCATCCGTCCTTCAGCAGTAAACAGACAGAGCTTTCCGGTATTCATGCAGCGGATAATATAGCGGCTTTCTGCGTCCGCCGCCTCCTGGTTCCGCTCGTAAACAGACGGATCCACCGTCCTTGCATATCCGAAACGGTCCACCAGACAGATCACTTCCTGCTCCTCGATCTTTTTCTCCTCGTAAACTGCTTCCTCTGCATTTTCAAGGAGGGTGCGGCGCTTCACCGCATATTCTTTCTTCAGCTTATTCAGATCGTCAATGATGACAGCCGACATTTCATCGTAGTCATTTAAGATCTTCTCATAACGCTCGATCTTACGGATTGTTTCTTCATGCTCTTTCTGAAGCGCTTCGATCTCCAGACCGATCAGCCGGTAGAGACGCATCTCCAGAATGGCCGTTGCCTGCCGCTCTGTAAAGGAAAGAAGCTTTGCCATCTTCTCTGAAGTTTTGCTTTTAAATGTAATCTCATCGGTGATTCCGTACATCAGACAGGCCCTGGCGTCCTTGACCGAACGGCTTCCCCGCAGGATCTCGATAATCAGGTCAATCACATCACAGGCCTTGATGAGACCTTCCTGTACCTCACGTTTTTCCTGCTCTTTTGCAAGCAGTGTCCGGTATTTCCTTGTAGTAATCTCGAACTGAAAATCCACATGATATTCAATGATCTTTTTCAGCCCCATCGTCTCCGGCTTTCCGTCCGCCACCGCCAGCATGTTGACGCCGAACGTATCCTCCAGTTTCGTCTTCTTGTAAAGCATGTTCGTCAGATTTTCCACATCGGCATCCTTTTTCAGGTCGATGACGATACGGATTCCCTCTTTGGAGGACTGGTTGGAAATATCCACAATGTCCGATGTCTTCTTCGTCTCCACAAGGGCGCAGACATCATTTAAAAATTTACCGATACCGCTTCCGATCATCGTGTATGGAATCTCCGTGATGACAAGACGCTTTTTCCCGCCTTTTAAGTCTTCAATCTCCACTTTTCCACGCAGCTTGATCTTCCCGCTTCCGGTCTCGTAGATCTGCAGCAGGTCGTCCTGATTGACCACGATGCCGCCCGTCGGGAAATCCGGGCCTTTCAGATATTTCATCAGCTGCCTGGTGCTGATGGCATTGTTCTTCATGTATGCTTTCACCGCGTCGATGACTTCCCCCAGATTGTGGGTCGGGATGCTTGTCGCCATACCGACTGCGATTCCTTCCGCTCCATTGACAAGAAGATTCGGGAAACGGACCGGAAGAACTTCCGGCTCTTTTTCCGTCTCGTCAAAGTTCGGAACGAAGTTGACAATGTCCTTGTCCAGATCCGCAAGAAACGCTTCCTGGGTCACCTTCGCAAGTCTTGCCTCGGTGTAACGCATGGCCGCAGCCCCGTCCCCTTCGATGGAACCGAAGTTTCCGTGGCCGTCCACCATCACCATGCCCTTTTTGAAATCCTGTGCCATCACGACAAGAGCCTCATAAATGGAACTGTCGCCGTGAGGATGGTATTTACCCATCGTGTCCCCGACAATACGCGCGCACTTTCTGTACGGTCTGTCATACCGGATTCCCAGTTCGTACATATCATAAAGGGTACGTCTCTGGACCGGCTTCAGGCCGTCCCTGACGTCCGGCAGGGCACGGGAAACGATGACGCTCATCGCATAATCAATATATGATTTTTTCATGACATCCGAATATTCGGTCCGGATGATCTGTTCACTTTCATTCTGACTCATGTATCTTCCTCATTTCTAATGGTAACTGTCCGTTTCCTGCTAAATATCCAGCTCTGCCTCTCTGGCATTCTCGTAGATAAACGTCCGTCTCGGCGGTACTTCGGTACCCATCAGCATCTCTGTCACGCTGGAAGCCATCCGGGCGTCTTCGATCTCCACCTGTTTTAAAATCCGGGTCTTCGGATCCAGTGTCGTCTCCCAGAGCTGCTGGGCATCCATCTCTCCCAGACCTTTGTATCTCTGGAGCGTGAACGGCCCTTTGTGCTTCTTCCGGTACTCTTCCAGAGCCCGGTCATCGTAGAGGTATTCCTCCTTGCCGCTTTTTGGCATGGCCTTATAAAGAGGCGGCATGGCAATATAGACATGTCCCTCAAAAATAAGCTCCGGCATAAAGCGGTAAAACAAGGTCAGGAGCAGCGTGGAAATATGCGCTCCGTCCACGTCCGCATCGGCCATGATGATAATCTTATCGTACCGCAGTTTGCTGATATCAAAATCATTTCCGTATCCTTCGGAAAATCCGCAGCCAAAGGCATTGATCATTGTCTTGATCTCCGCGTTTGCCAGCACTTTATCGATACTTGCCTTCTCTACATTTAAAATCTTTCCGCGGATCGGAAGGATCGCCTGGTACATCCGGTCTCTCGCCGTCTTGGCAGAACCGCCTGCGGAGTCTCCCTCCACGATAAAGATCTCACATTTTTTCGGATCCCTGCATTCGCAGTTTGCGAGTTTTCCGTTGCTGTCAAAAGAATACTTCTGCTTTGTCAGCAGGTTTGTCTTTGCCTTTTCCTCCGTTTTCCGGATCTTTGCCGCCTTCTCCGCACAGGACAGCACTTTCTTTAAGACATCCAGATTCCGGTCAAAGTAACGCACGATTTCATCGTTTGTCACCTTGCTTGTGGCCTTGGCTGCATCCTGGTTGTCCAGTTTCGTCTTTGTCTGCCCCTCAAATCTAGGATCCGGGTGCTTGACAGAGACAATCGCCGTCATCCCGTTCCGGATGTCCGCGCCGGTAAAGTTGGCATCCTTGTCCTTCAGAATTCCAAGCTCCCTTGCGTACTGGTTCATCACTGTCGTAAAGGTAGACTTAAAGCCTGTCAGATGAGTTCCTCCTTCTGCATTATAGATATTGTTGCAGAATCCAAGAATGTTCTCATGAAACTCATTGACATACTGAAAAACCGCCTCCACCTCGATGCCCTCGGCCTCCCCTTTGAAGTAGACCGGGTCGTGAACCGGCTCGCTCTTGGAATTCAGATCCTTGATAAACCCGATCAGTCCGTCCGGCTCATGGTAGGTAATCTGCTCTTCCGGCTCTTTTCTCTTATCTGTAAAATGAATCGTCAGTTCCGGATTCAGATATGCAGTCTCGTGAAGCCTGCTCTTGATCTCCTCCTCCCGGAATCTTGTCTTTTCAAAAATCTCGCCGTCCGGGAGAAAATTAATGGTCGTCCCTGTCTTTTTCGTCTTTCCGATCACCGGAAGGAGCCCGTTTTCCAGTTCCACCACCGGAATTCCCCGCTCATATCGGTCATGGTGAATGGCCCCGTCACGGCTGATCTTCACATCCATATATTCGGAAAGGGCATTGACTACGGAAGAGCCCACACCGTGGAGCCCGCCGCTTGTCTTGTAGACAGAATCGTCAAACTTTCCCCCTGCGTGCAGTGTTGTATAGACAATACGCGCCGCCGATACGCCTTTTTGATGCATTCCAACCGGCACGCCGCGCCCGTCATCGGAGACTGTCGCGGAGCCGTCTTTTTCCAGCGTCACTTCTATATTCATGCAAAATCCGGCCAGATGTTCATCCACGGAATTGTCCACGATCTCGTATACCAGATGATTCAGCCCCTTTGTACCTACACTTCCGATATACATGCCGGGACGCTTCCGGACTGCCTCCAGACCTTCCAGTACCGCGATACTGTCCGCATCGTATGTCGTATGTTTCGCCATCGTATTCTTCCTTTCTTCCTTCTGATTATTCGTATCTTTCAAAAAATCCATTACTTTCAACAGTTTACCACAATCGAACATACGATTCAAGAAATTAAATTTTACCCGTTCAGCACACGGTTTAAGGACTCTGCCAGCGGCTCCATGGCATTTTTCATCTCCTGCACCGTGTTCGTCTGGGCTCCCGCTTCCACGAGAAGCATCTTCGGGACAAGCTGCATGTTATAGCGGTATCCTTTCAGATAGATATTTCTCGTAAATCCCGGATAATGCTCATCGGCGTCCAGTTTCATCTGAAGGGAGAACGCCAGGTTATCCTGTATATACGGATTGTTGAAATACTGGATATCTCCGTTTGCCCTCGTCCGGCACAGGCCGTTGAAGAACATGATTTTCGCCGTCTGCTTTCCATTCACTTCCGTCACCAGGTGGGTCGTTTCGGCAACTCCGTCTCTATGTAGGTCAATGACCACCTCGATGGATGGATTTTCAGCCAGAATCTTTTCCGCCGCGGCTCCGGAGAGCTCATAGGCTTCGCTTCGGTCCAGTTTCCCATTGATGATATCGTAGACACCCCGGTCGTGGATCGTCGGAATATGGTAAGTATTGTTCAGAAGATCCGTCAGGTAATCTCCGATTCCCACGATGGAAGTCGAATCATCCCCCGGAACCGAATCTACAAACGTTTCCTGCGAGTGCGTGTGATAGATCAGAATTTTCGACCCGTTGTCCTTATTCTCAAACTTCATGTTTTTCGCAAGCAGCGTTTCCGCATTCAACTCTTCCGGGCTGGTCATCGTCGTACTGTCAATCGTATAAAAATGACTGGTCAGATACTCATAGTCCTTCAGCTTCTCCCGGTCGATGGTCCCCTGAATCTGCGTTTCATGAGGTTTTTCCGTCGTGGTATCCTGATTCTGTTCAATCAGCTTTCCATTTTCATCTACCACGTTCTCATCTTCCGCCTCCTTTTTCAAAAGCATCTCATACGTTTCCGAGTCCTCGATTTCCGTCTCGCTTACTTCATTCGCTTTTACATAGTTTCCGAGGGGCGTCATCTGCATCGCCTGCCTGGCCACCCACTCACCGACCGTTCCTTCCGGCTGATCGTTCACCCGGACAAGGGCAGGGAAATACATTGCCTCCGCCCCTTTTTGAATAGTCCTCCCGATTTCTGCCCGGATAAACTCTGCCGAACTTTCATAACCTCCCAGAATAATATATCCGCCAAGCACACTCACCACACCTCCGATCAGGAGATGCCTAAGGTGTATGTTTCCACTCAAATGCCTCACTCTACTTTCTTACCATATCAGGATTTTCATGTCTTAACACTATATGCCTTTTTCTTCGTGATTATGTGCCTGTCCTGTCATTTCGCCGCGCTCCTCATTCCTGGAGAATAACAGATTCAGGCCCTCCGATATGGTGAAGCTGATCCGCTTTACCGTATCATCGATGTCTTTTGGCGTGACAAACATACCGTTGAGATGAGGGGAAATCAGCTGTCTGACCAATTCATATTTCTCGGCCGCATGATACCCCTGCAGCACCACACCGACTCCCTTGAGCGCCTCGGAATGTTCCATCTCTTTCATCAGGTTTTCCATCGCATCATTTACGATGGTAGCAGCGTCCACAACCGTTGGTACACCGATGGCAATCACCGGGATACCGATACTGTCTTCGGTAATGGCATTGCGGTGGTTTCCGACGCCGGAGCCCGGACTGATCCCCGTATCCGCAATCTGGATTGTCCGGTTCAGACGTTTGGAATTTCTGGCCGCCAGCGCGTCCACCACAAGGATCACGTCCGGCTTCGTCTCCTCCACAACACCGCGGACGATTTCCGCCGTCTCCATGCCGGTCTGCGCCATCACCCCCGGAACAAGAGCGCTCACCAGCGTCACCTCGTCTTCTCCCATTGCGTACTTTCCATATTCCCGAACAATGTGCCTCGTAATATTCAGATTGTCCGCCACATGAGGCCCCAGTGCGTCCGGCGTCACCTCCCGATTACCCAGTCCCACCATCAAAATAGAGAGATCCTCGTTCGTTCCTGTCTTTTTCCACTTTCCCTCCAGAAGTTTCTCCACACACTCCGCAATCTTCACAGAGACTTCCCTGTGATACCCCTCATCAGGTACGGCAAGATTCGGTGCCTCCATCGTAATATATGTTCCAACAGGCTTTCCCATCGTCTTTGCTCCGTTCTCTGTCTTGATCTTCACCGTCGTCGTCCTGATTTCCCTTTCCTCGTCATACTCTTCTTCCAGAACGACGCCCTGGACCTCCACATTTTCTTCTTCAAATCGCTCTTTCTCCTCCAAAGCCAGATCGGTCCGGATACTATACTTCTCAACCATGATAAAACCTCGCTTTTTTTCATTTAAACACTAGTTTCTCAAAAAAAAGCCGAAATATGTATTGACAGAAATTATTTATTGACATACAATAAATGAGTATGCTTCGTCAGATCGTTCCGTGTCCGGCTCTGACGATGAACAAGAAATGAATTTACCAGAGTTGGAGGTGTAGGTCATGGCTAACATTAAATCCGCAAAGAAAAGAATTTTAGTTGCTGAGACAAGAACTGCAAGAAATAAGGCGATCAAATCTAAAGTGAAAACTTGCGTGAAGAAAGTTGAGACAGCTGTTGCTAACAAAGACGCTGCTGCTGCAAAAGAAGCACTCAGCGTAGCAATCTCTGAGATCAACAAGGCTGGAAGCAAAGGTGTTTACCACAAAAACACTTGCGCAAGAAAAGTTTCCCGCCTTACAAAAGCTGTAAACTCTATCGCTTAATTTATAGAAACAAAAAGCAAAAGACATCCTGAAACCGTCAGAGGATGTCTTTTTTATTTGTTGTTTCTCTTTGCTCAAAGGTATCTCTGTTTTTTTATTCTGCCGGAACATCTCTGATCACATTGCAGTCTCGGATCAGGATGCCAAGCGTCACTGCCAGCAGCACGCCTCCTGCCAGTAACACAAGACTTAACATCCAGGCATACGAAGCCTAATCTCCCGTCTGCCGGTAGAGCTCTTCCAATCCCCGTATCAGACACACAAGTCCCACCAGAGTTCCAATTTCGATTTCATAAATCCGGATACTGACCAGAAGCAGAAGAGTCCCTGCCATGATCTCATACTTCCACTTTTTCATCTATTTCACTCCCTCTTTTCTTTCATTGTATCATATAGTCTTTATCATGTGAAACAGCAAAAAGAAAGCCGATACCGGGAAACATATGTCCCAATACCGACTCTCTCCATATAGCATTATTCGTGCATCAAAAATTAGTTGTTGATCAGTTTGTCGTCTTCAGCCCAGCTGTAGAGTTTTCTTAATTCTGCTCCAACTACTTCTGACTCATGCTGAGCGCCTTTTGCTCTCATAGCGTGGAAGTGCGGTGCACCGATCTTGTTTTCTAACAGCCAGTCTTTTGCGAATGTTCCGTCCTGGATGTCTGAGAGGATCTTCTTCATTGCTTTCTTTGTATCTTCTGTGATGATCTTTGGTCCTGTGATGTAATCACCGTATTCTGCTGTATTGGAGATAGAGTATCTCATTCCTGCGAAACCGCTCTGATAGATCAGGTCAACGATCAGTTTCATCTCATGGATACATTCAAAGTATGCATTTTCTGCCGGATATCCTGCTTCAACAAGAGTTTCAAATCCAGCCTGCATCAGTGCAGATACACCGCCGCAGAGAACTGCCTGCTCACCGAAAAGGTCTGTCTCTGTCTCAATCTGGAATGTACTTGTCAGAAGACCTGCTCTTGCACATCCGATTGCTGCACCATAGGCAAGTGCCAGATCCAGTGCTCTTCCGGATGCATCCTGCTCTACACATACGAGAGCCGGAACGCCCTGTCCGTCTACATATGTACTTCTTACTGTATGTCCAGGCGCTTTCGGAGCAATCATAGTTACGTCCACGCCTGCCGGTGGTTTGATCTGTCCAAAGTGGATTGCGAATCCATGAGCGAACATCAGCATCTTACCTTCTGTCAGATTTGGCTCGATGTCTTTTTTGTACATGTCGGCCTGTAACTCGTCGTTGATCAGGATCATGATAATATCAGCCCATTTTGCAGCCTCCTGGTTTGTCATGACTTTGAGTCCCTGTGCCTCTGCTTTTGCTTTGGACCTGCTTCCTTCGTAAAGTCCGACTACAACATCACATCCGGATTCTTTTAAGTTCAGGGCATGTGCATGTCCCTGGCTTCCATATCCGATGATGGCAATCTTTTTTCCCTCCAGCAATGCTAAATTACAGTCTTCCTGATAATAGATTTTTGGTTTGTTCATTGTTACTCTACCTCCTGATTTTCTGATATAATCGTCAAAGGGATCATCCCTTCAGCTGCTGATTAGTCCAGACCGTTTTCCTCGGCCCGTTTTCTCAGAATCTCCTCTGCATCCGCAATATCTTTATTTCCTCTGGAAAGTCCGGTGATTCCGGTCCGCGCAAGTTCTAGAATCTCGTAGCCGTCAAGCAGATTCAAAAACGCGTCCAGTTTAGACTGTGCTCCGGTAAGCTCTATAATCAGAGATTCTTTCTCCACATCGATGATCTTCGCACGGAACACATCCGCGATCGCGATAATACCCGGCCGAAGCGTCGCATCTGCCTTGATCTTTACAAGAATAAGCTCTCTGTAAACCGCTTCCTCATCATTGAGAAGCTTAATCTCCAGTACATCTTCCAGCTTCCGAACTTGCTTTTCGATCTGAGAGAGAATCCTCTCATCCCCGCTTGCCACAACCGTGATCCTTGTAAAACGCGGATCCGCTGTCACACCTGCCGTAATGCTGTCAATACTGAACCCTCTTCTGCTGAAAAGTCCTGCAATACGGCTCAGCACTCCCGGTGTATTATCCACCAATAAAGAATAAACCTGCTTTCTCATACAACCTACCTCTACTTTCTTTTCTAAAAACAGAGTGCGTTCTGTTTTTTTATTGTAACAATGAATCATCCTTTTGTCAAGTAAAGCATTAAATCTTTTTTCTTTTCTGTTTCTTACTGTGCGTTCTGTTCTGCAATCCGCTCGGCCAGATCGTTGAGATAGACCCACCGTTCCATTTTTTCTTCCAGTTCTTTTTCTGTTTTATCTTTTTCCCGGGTCAATTCTGTCAGTTTCATAGAATTGGTGGCATTCGCCATCATATCCTGATCCAGTTTTTCAAGCTTTGCTTCCAGAGATGATATTTCATCATCAATCCCCTCATACTCTTTCTGCTCTTTGTAAGTAAATTTCAGTTTTGCCTGACGGGGCTTCTTCCAGTCTCCCGCTTCGTTTTTCCTTGATTTCTCCGCCTCTTCCGTCTCTTTTCTCTGTTCACCTCTGGCATTCAGATAATCGGTGTATCCTCCTTCGTACTGTGTTACACCCCCGTTTCCGTCCAGTTCGAAAATCCGGTCCACAACATTATCGAGGAAATAGCGGTCATGGGATACGGCCACGACAATCCCCTCAAAAGAATTCAGATAATCTTCCAGAATGGTCACCGTTGCAATATCCAGATCATTGGACGGTTCATCAAGCAGAAGGACATTCGCTCCCTGCATCAGAACACTCAGAAGATAAAGGCGGCGTTTTTCTCCTCCGGACAGTTTTTCCACCGGCGTGTACTGCATCTCCGGCGTGAAAAGGAATCGCTCCAGCATTGCCGATGCGCTGATCTTTCCTTCTTCCGTCTGGACATATTCTCCGAAGTCCTTGATATAATCGATCACCCGGACACTGTTATCCATATCCGGCACTTCCTGAGCGAAATAACCGATCCGGATCGTCTCCCCGATTTCAATCTCTCCCTCATCCGGAGCAATCTGCCCCGCCATCATTTTCAGCAGTGTGGACTTTCCGCAGCCGTTCGGTCCGATAATGCCAAGCCTCTGGTCTCTCAGAACAATATAGTCCAACCCCCGGATCAGGTTCCTCTCCCCATATCCTTTTGAAATATGGTGAAGTTCGATGGTTTTCTTTCCCATCCTGGTACTGATCTTTGCAACATCCACACTCTTTTCCGCCTCCGGCACTTTTCCGTTTTTCAGTGCCTCCAGCCGTTCCAGTCTCGCTCTCTGCTTTGTACTTCTTGCACGGCATCCCCGCTTTGCCCATTCCAGCTCCATACGGAGCACACTTTTACGCTTTCTCTCAGATGCAAGTTCCATCTCTTCTCTTTGGGCTTTCAGTTCCAGAAATCCGGAATAACCGGCCTCATATCCATAGATTTTTCCATTATCCACTTCCAGAATCCGGTTCGTCACACGGTCCAGAAAATAACGGTCATGGGTTACCATCAGTACAACACCCCGGTAATTTCTCAGGTAGTCTTCCAGCCAGATAATCATTCCCTCATCCAGATGGTTGGTCGGCTCGTCCAGAAGCAGAATATCCACATCTTCGGCCAGCACTTTCGCCAGCGCCACCTTTCGCCTCTGTCCGCCGGAAAGGTCTGCCATCTTTGCCGTATAGTCCAGAATTCCAAGCTTCGTCAGATTGCTCTGCACCTTCCAGTCCGTATCCGGATTTCCGTCCAGTGCATATCCGGCAATATCCGAATCCGCGCAAAACACCGGATTCTGCAGAAGATAGGCAGCCTTTTTCCCATTCTGCCGGATAATCTGTCCTTCATCCGGCTCCTCCTCTCCGGCAATCATCTTCAGAAGGGTGGATTTTCCGGTACCGTTAATTCCGACAATCCCTATTTTGTCTCCTTCCTGTACCCCAAAAGAGGCATCTTCAAAAAGAAACTTATCGCCAAATCGTTTTGTAATGTGTTCTATATTTATGATATTCATCTCTTTGCTGCTCCTGTCTTCTTCGATTTCATTCTTTCTGTATCCGATCATACTACCAGATATGATAAGGGATTTTTCCATTTGCGTCAATGCACGGAAAAAGACTGCTGTTGAAATCGCACAGCAGTCTTTATTCTTTAATAGCCAAGTTTGGGAAGAATATTTTTCGGTTCATCATAAATCAGCAGATCTGCTTTTTCATCCATCAGCGTCTCTTCATTGTGAATCAAAACGATCTTGCTTCCCTCAAAGCATTTAATATAGTTATGGAATACTTCCGAACTAAGCGACGTGCCCAGCAGAAGCAGTACATCACTCTTTTCAATCTCTTCCAGTGTTCTGGAAAGCTTTTCGCTGTCAAGCATCTCTCCAAAAAACGACACATCCGGACGGATCACGCCTCCGCACACTTCACAGTACGGAACTTTCTTTGCCTGTCTGATATAATCAACAGAATATGTTTTTCCGCATCTCTGGCAATGATTGTGATAAATACTTCCATGAAGATTGATCACGTTTTTACATCCGCTCCGTTCACTTAACTCATAGATATTGCTTGAAATAATACATTTCAGCTTTCCTGCCCGCTCCATTGCCGCAAGAGCATAGGTAGATGCCGACGGCTCCAGATCTGCAAGAATCTCGTGTTTATAAAAATCGTAAAACATTTCTGTCCGTGTATTAAAAAAGGCGTCCGTGTAAAGGTATTCCGGAGATCGTCCGTACCTTTCCTCAATCCGGTAAGCACGTTCCTGCTCCTTGAGCGGATAAATTCCGCACTCTTCCATCATCCCGGAACCGCATAATGCGACAATATACTGTCCTCTGTCGATAATCTCCCTCAATGTGTCCAGCTTGTTTAACTCCTGCATGGCAATCCTCTCCTTTTGGACTCTGCCCTTTTTCAAGGGCCGAAACCCTTTTTATTTATTATACTATGCAGGTTTTCCGTGTACAAGGGACATCTTTTGTGTTGTGTTATATTTTTTATTTATCCCAGATCCGGTGTATCCATGAGACAGATTGTCTCAACCGCTTTTCCGTCCGTCTCAAACAGAATAATTTCATTGGTTCCTTCTCTCAACAGCGGTCCCGGAATATAAAGACGTCTCTGCGGGCCGGCCTCCCAGAATCTTCCGATGTTTTTACCATTTACAAACACGCATCCTTTTCCGAATCCGGTCACGTCAAGGAACGTATCTCCCGTCTCCCTGGCATCAAATGTAAATTTGTAGAATGCAGGCATCCCTTCTTCATAATCTCTTGCGAAATCCACCTTTGAGATGTCCTCAAGCGGAAGCGGATACATATCCCATCCCATATGGAACGTTCCATTGACCAGAACCCCATGGGTAATTCCTTTTTTCTGTAATTCAATTTCCGGTCCGTAATTGACTCTTCCCATATTTTCCATCAGAATATCAAGATTTCCCTGCTCATTTTCCAGTTCAAATCCAGTCGTTCTGTCCATCTCATAATCATTACGGATATCTACCTGTTTTCCATCCGCAAAGAGAATTGCACGGTCTGCTCCGCCACGGATTTCGCAGGAACGAATCTCTTTTCCTCTGGTAATTGTACTTCTGTAGAGAACATAGCCATAATTTTGTCCAAGTTCCTCCATGGACAACGGCATGGCCTCTCTGACCGGGGTGCTTAATGTATCCAACGTATCAAAAAGTCCTGCTTTTTCCTGTACCTGCAATGTTCCATATGATTTTCTTGTAATTGGAGTTGTAAACTCCACTTCCGGAATCTCACGGAATTTGGAAATCACTTTCTGGAATTCCAGATACTTCTCTGTAATCTGGCCATCCTCGCTTAATGGAGCATCGTAATCGTAGGATGTCACATCCGGAAGAAGCTTTCCATCATAATTAGAACCATTCATAAACCCAAAGTTTGTTCCACCATGGAACATGTAGAAGTTCACATGTCCCCGATTCAGCATATCTTCCAGGGATTTTCTATGGTCCTCAAGACCTACAACTTTATGTTCTCCCTGTCCCCAGTGATCGAACCAGCCATCCCAGAATTCCATACACATCAGCGGTTGATTTCCAATGACACTTTCCAACTCGTCAAATCTCTCCGAACCTTTGGAACCGAAATTTGCAGTCTGCCAGACATCTTCAACGCCTCCGTCAGCCAGCATATGATCATCTGTGCCATCCGAAGTCACAAATGGTATTTCAATGCCTCGTTCTACCATCATTGTTTTCAATGCGTTCAGATATTCTTTATCATTTCCATAAGAACCATATTCGTTCTCGATCTGAAGCATCAGTACCGGACCGCCCTTTGTGAACTGATACGGCACAATCATCGGAATCAGTTTGTCATAATAACGCTCTACGCAGTCCAGATATACTTTGTTATTGCAGCGAAGCCGGATTCCCGGTTTCGTTAAAAGCCATGCCGGGAATCCGCCGAACTCCCACTCTGCGCAGATATACGGAGACGGTCTTAAAATCACATATAACCCCAGCTCCTGTGCCAGTTCCATGAATCTGCAAAGATCATATTCTCCTTCAAAGTGAAACTCCCCTTCGTACGGCTCGTGGACATTCCACGCCACATAGGTTTCCACCGTATTACAGCCCATGGCCTTTAATTTTTCCAAACGGTCTCTCCAGTATTCCGGAACTACCCGGAAATAATGGATACTTCCTGAAATGATCTGCAGTTTTTCTCCGTTTACATAAATCTCATCTTTTATTTCTATTCTGTTCTCCATTTTTAATCTCCTGCTTAAATTTGTTTCCGGGTTTCTCTTTATGAAAAGAAAGAAGCATCCCCGTTTGATGCTTCTTTCTTTTTCCCTTTTATCCTCTCTGTCACTATGCCATATATTCTTCCAGAAGTGTCATGTCGACCGAATCACTGTCATGAATGATCAGCTTGACAGATTTGGATAAATCCATACTAAGGATCCCCAAAAAGGATTTCGCATCAATCGTGGCTCTCCCCTGAACCAGATCGAAATCCCCCTCCAGTTTTCTCAGAACTCCATTCAGTCCTTTTGCTTTCTCCACTGAACCAATATTCACATATACCTCTCTCATTGTTTTTCTCCTGCCTTATGTGCATATTTTTCTTATCAGACAGCTCCTTATTATACTCGTTTTTCCTCGATTTTGAAAGCCTTTTTTTGAAAAATTCACATTTGATTTTTCTCAGGAAAGCCAGGCTTTTTTCAGGATTTCCACTGCTTCTTTAATCTGGTCTTCTTCCATATTGGCATAACCGAGAAGCACAGAAGCCTGGTTTTTTCTGGTCCCCTGTGTATCGTAGGAGGAAAGACCGTAGACCGCCACTTTTTCCTCCCTTGCAAGCCGGATCAGTTCCTCTTCCGACCGTCCGTTCTCAAATGTCAAAAGCAGGTGGACACCGGCATGTTCTCCGGAAATCCTGCATTTTCCTGCAAATGGTTTCAGACAGTTCAGAAAGGTATCGTGCCTTCCTTTATAAAGTGCCCGCATCCGGTTGAGGTGACGCTCGTAATGACCGTCTTCGATAAACTTCTGCAGAATCATCTGATCCACTCTGGATACGGTCGGATTGATAAACCGGCAGGCCGCCTGATAAACTTTCATCAGGCTTTCCGGAAGTACCATGTAACTCATACGGATAGCCGGAGCGATGGATTTGGAAAAAGTGCCGAGATAGATCACCTTCTCCGACGCATCGTAACCTTTCAGCGCCGGGATCGGTTTTCCTTTATAACGGAATTCACTGTCGTAATCATCCTCGATCAGATAACGCCCTTCTTTTTCATCTGCCCATGCCAGGAGCTCCATTCTCCGCCTGATCGGCATAACAATTCCAAGGGGATACTGGTGGGACGGCATGACATAGGCAATATCCGCATCCGTCTCCCGAAGGATACTGGCTTCCATTCCGTATTTGTCCATATCCACGGTACATACCGGATATCCGAGCCGCTCAAACATCCGGTATGCCTGTCGGTAAGTCGGATTTTCGAACGCCACTTTATGATTATGTCCAAGAATCGTATGGAGCAGAAGAAGCATATAGTCGTTCCCTGCCCCGATGATGATCTGTTCCGGCGTACAGTTGACCCCCCGCGCCTGGTAAAGATAGGAGGCGACGACTCTTCTCAGTCCATATTCCCCCTGCGGATCTCCCATCCGGAACAGCTCGGACTTGTCCTCCCCCAGCACATCTTTCGAGAGCTTTCTCCACACCTGATACGGGAAACGCTTCAGATCTACCCCGTGCGGAGAAAAGTCATACAGGATATCTTTTTTCTTCTCCTGCTGTCCTCCTGCAACTGTCTTTTTCGGTTTTAGCCGGTACAGTTCCTTAACATCCAGCACAAATGTCCCTTTGTACGGTACCGATTCGATATAACCTTCCGATACAAGCTGTTCATAGGCAAGTTCCACCGTACTTCTGCTGACTTCCAGATAGCCGGCCAGAGAACGGGTAGAAGGGAGTTTTTCCCCTGCGGAAATCCTCCCTTTCTGTATGTCATTTTTGATATACTGATAAATCTGTTCATAAAGAGGAACCGCACTGTGCGGTTCCAGATTCATTGTCAATTCATTCATTTTTATTTTTTCGGAAGTTTAAAGGAGCTCTTGAGTGATACGATTCTGTTAAATACCAGTGCATCCGGTCTGGAATCTTTGGAATCCACACAGAAGTATCCCTGGCGTACGAACTGGAAGCTGTCGTATGCCTTTGCATCCTGGAAATTCGGCTCTACATAGCACTCTCTTACTTCCAGAGAATTCGGATTCAGGTTCAAAGACCCGTCCTCCTTATTGTATACGCCTTTCTCCTCATCAATCAGGTTTTCATAAAGACGTACGGTTGCTTTCACTGCTGTCGGCGCTGCCACCCAGTGAATCGTTCCTTTGACTTTCCGGCCGGTAAATCCGGTGCCGCATTTTGTCTCCGGATCATAGGTGCAGTGTACGACTGTCACATTACCGTTTTCATCCTTTTCGCATCCGGTACATTTTACAAAATACGCATTCATCAGGCGCACTTCGTTGCCCGGGAACAGACGGAAGTATTTCTTCGGAGGCTCTTCCATGAAATCTTCTCTCTCGATATAAAGCTCTCTGCCAAACGGTACCATACGTTTTCCAAGTGCTTCATTTTCCAGATTGTTATCTGCCTCGAGATATTCCACTTCTCCTTCCGGATAGTTGTCAATCACAAGTTTGATCGGATCCAGTACTGCCATCATTCTTGGGCGTTTCAGCTTCAGATCCTCACGGATGCAGTACTCAAGCATCGCGTAGTCTACAGAACTCTGTGCTTTGGAAACCCCGCACAGCTCTACAAACATCCGGATGGATTCCGGCGTAAATCCTCTTCTTCTGAGGGCAGCGATTGACACCAGTCTCGGGTCATCCCAGCCATCGACGATCTTTTCTTCTACCAGCTTTTTAATGTAACGCTTTCCGGTCACGACATTGGTCAGATAAAGCTTTGCAAACTCAATCTGTCTCGGGCCGTGGTCAAACTCGCACTCTCTGACTACCCAGTCATAAAGCGGGCGGTGATCCTCAAACTCCAGTGTACAGATGGAATGTGTGATCTTCTCAACCGCATCTTCAATCGGGTGCGCGAAATCGTACATCGGATAGATGCACCATTTGTCTCCTGTATTGTGGTGAGTCATATGTGCCACGCGGTACAGGATCGGATCTCTCATATTGATATTCGGGGATGCCATGTCTATCCTGGCACGGAGTACCTTTTCTCCATCTTTGTAAACGCCATTCTTCATATTTTCAAATAATTCCAGGTTCTCTTCCACGGAACGGTTCCGGTACGGACTCTCCTTGCCAGGCTCTGTCAAAGTTCCTCTGTATTCTCTGATCTCATCCGGAGTCAGATCACAGACATATGCTTTTCCCTTTTTAATCAGCTTTACCGCGCACTCATACATCACATCAAAATAATCGGATGCAAAGTACAGATGATCGCCCCAGTCCGCGCCGAGCCACTGGATATCTTCCTTAATAGAATCTACGAACTCCATACGCTCTTTTGTCGGGTTCGTATCATCAAAACGCATGTGGAATTCCCCATTGTATTTCTGTGCGAGACCATAATTCAGAAGGATTGACTTTGCATGTCCGATATGCAGATATCCATTCGGCTCCGGTGGAAACCGTGTGCAGACATGATCATACACTCCTTCCCTCAAATCTTTTTCTATTTCCTGCTCAATAAAATTCCTGGATTCAGTTGCTGTTGTCTCCATAAAGCCCTCCTCATAGGTTTGGTTTTATTCATAACTTTTATGTTACCATAAAACACCTGCAACCACAAGCCAAAACCGCAAACGAGCGGCATCAAACTATTCCGGATAGACTGCGTATTTCATCACACCGTCTTCATGGTTTTCGAAGATCCGGTATGCCTTTTCGATCTCGGAAAGTGTGCATGTGTGGGTAATCAAAGGTCTGGCATCCAGTCTGCCCTCCCGGATCAGTTCCAGAATCTCTTTGCATTTGCATGCGTCTACCCCTCCGGATTTCCAGATCAGATTTTTCCCGTACATATCCGGGAGCGGAAGTGTCTGTGGTTCTTCGTACATGGCTTCCAGCCCGATCACTGCATTGGGACGTGCCAGTCTCCATGCCATCTCAAAGGTGTTGGTGCCTCCTGCCGCCTCTACGACAGCATCAGCCCCGCGTCCGCCTGTCAGTGCCCGGATCTCCCGTTCCAGAAGATCCATATCGTCCGGTGTAAATGTCAGATCCGCCATCTTGTATTTTTCCGCGAAGGCAAGGCGTTCTTTCATACAGTCAATGGCAATAATCCGTTTTGGCTCATACAGTCTTGCGCAGAGCATCGTGCAAAGTCCCGCAGGTCCTGCCCCGATAACCACGACCGTATCTTCTTTCCGGATCTCCACCATCTGTGCCGCCCAGTATCCGGTGGAAAGAAGATCCCCGGTGAACAGCGCCTCCTCGTCAGACACTTCATCCGGTATCCTGATAAGTCCCTGATCTGCAAAAGGAATCCTTGCGTACTCCGCCTGTCCTCCGTCTATCCGGCATCCAAGCGACCATCCACCCTCCGGATCAGTACAGTTATTCACATATCCTCTTTTGCAGAAAAAGCATTCTCCGCAGAATGTCTCTACATTGACCGCCACCCGGTCTCCAACGGAAACGCTTCTGACTGCAGGTCCGGTCTCCTCCACAATGCCGACAAATTCATGTCCCAGAGTCACACCCGGCACCGCTTTTGGAACCGCACCATGCAGGATGTGAATATCACTGGAACAGATCGTCGAAAGGGTCACCCGGATGATAGCATCCGTCGGCTTCTGGATGACCGGGCGCGGCTTCTGAAGAAGCGCGGCTCTTCCCTCTCCCTGATAAACCATTGCTTTCAACGTAAACGCCTCCTTTTCCCTGATACTATATTATTCACTGATTCTAATTATATCATTTCTCCGGAAGAGTCTCAAATCTCCTCTTGCTTTTTTTCGGTTCCTTCTTTATACTGAGAATATCTATTCAGGACTTCTTTTTTCTGTTGTCCTACCGGGAAACTATAATTTCCCGCAGAAAATCCCGGCCCTTCGGCCAAATTTATCACGTTTCACATAACCAACAGGAATATTAGGGAAAACGAAGAGAATCGCTTGATTTTCATTGTATTTTTTTGCATTCATTGATAAAATCAGTTTAAGAAGCAGTCTGTCCGTTTTTTCTGTATTCCACTCAAGAAAGGAGACATTTATGACAGAAATTACGCAAAAGAACAATGGCAGTTCGACAGACATGCAAAAAGAGCAAAACATCAATTTCTCAGATGCACAAATTACCAATAAAAAGGTGAAAGATAGTGGTGCAAAACTGATTTTCGGCAATCCCATTTTATGTGCACAATTTTTGCGGGGATATACGAATATTGAACTTCTAAAAGACGTTCAGCCGGAAGATATTACAGATATTTCCGAGCGTTTTATTTCTATGTGGCATGAAGAGCGAGATTCTGATTCAATTAAAGAAATCCATTTGAAAGATTGTCCTGAATCCGAGTCTATTTTTTTAATTACACTGATTGAGCATCAGTCCAAAGTAGATCACGAGATGAACTGTCCTTGGTAATGCTGATTGATAAATTAAGAAGTGCAGCTGATTTCCGGCAATTACAGGAAGTGCCAGATGGTTATTTGGAAGAGATTAGCCGTAATTCTCCTGACTCGCTTTTACAGTTGATTGCTAAAATTATCTCTGTCCTTCTACACCGTCTTAATGTTCCGAAAGAAGAAATTGTTGCTTTTGCAGATCAGATCGAACGGAGGGATTTTGCAATGCTGTTTGAAAATTTTGAAGCTTATGACGTTCAGGAAACACGGCGTATCAGCAAAAATGAGGGAATATGTTTAGGAAAAGCTCAAATTGTTCTTTCATTTCTGGCAGATCTTGGGGATGTCACTGAGCCTCTGAAAGAGCGGATTCTTTCTGAAAAAGACCCTGAGCTTTTAACCGTCTGGAGCAAAGTTGCTGCCAAAGCGGCTTCTATCGATGAGTTTATTTCTCAATGTATTCCAAATATAAATGAATAGTTTACGTGTGCGGACATGAAAATGAAAAAACTCCTGATTTCTCAGGAGTTTTTTAAGCTGCCTAGCGGACTTGAACCGCCGACCTCCGCCTTACCAAGGCGACGCTCTACCGACTGAGCCAAGGCAGCATATTTAACACGCTCATTTACTATATCGTAAATTATCAGAAATGTCAAGAGAAAATTTTAAACCTTCCGGTACAGCTTCTTTTCGTGCTGTACCGGAAGGTTTTCTGTTTATGACAATTCCAGTTTTCCTGTATAAAGCTGGTAGTATGTCCCTTTCTGTTTGATCAGATCTTCGTGATTGCCCCGTTCGATAATGCGTCCGTGTTCCAGAACCATGATAGCATCGCTGTTCCGGATCGTGGAAAGCCGATGGGCAATGACAAATACCGTACGTCCTTTCATCAGGTTATCCATACCTTTCTGTACGATGCTTTCCGTACGGGTATCAATGCTGGATGTTGCTTCGTCCAGAATCAGTACCGGCGGATTGGATACAGCTGCCCTCGCGATGGCAAGAAGCTGTCTCTGCCCCTGGGAAAGTTCTTCTCCGTCACCGCTTAACATGGTCTGATAACCATTCGGAAGCATATTGATAAACTGATCCGCGTGGGCAAGTTTTGCTGCCTCGTATACATCCTCGTCCGTTGCATCCAGTCTTCCGTACCGGATATTTTCCATGATTGTTCCGGTAAACAGATGGGTATCCTGCAATACAATTCCAAGAGAACGTCTCAGATCGTACTTTTTGATCTTGTTGATATTGATGCCATCGTAACGGATCTTACCATCCTGCACATCGTAGAACCGGTTGATCAGGTTTGTGATGGTCGTCTTTCCGGCTCCGGTGGAACCTACAAACGCAATCTTCTGTCCCGGTTTTGCGTAGAGTGTCAGATCGTGGAGCACCATCTTTTCATCCGTATACCCGAATGTCATATCGTAGAACCGTACATCCCCTTTCAGTTCCGTGTAGGTCACGGTACCATCCGCCTGATGCGGATGCTTCCATGCCCACATACCGGTTCTTTCTTTGCACTCGATCATATTTCCTTCTGCATCCTTGCGGACATTGACCAGTGTCACATATCCTTCGTCCACTTCCGGCTCTTCATCCATCATTGCAAAGATCCGCTCTGCGCCGGCAAGCGCCATGACGATAGAGTTAAACTGCTGTGCCACCTGCATGAACGGCTGGGTAAAACTCTTTGTAAACTGAAGGTAGGAAGCCATGACACCAAGGGTGATGCCGCCCACTCCCATGACGGACAGAAATCCGCCAAGCACCGCCGTCAGTACAAACTGCAGGTTTCCAATGTTTCCGATAATCGGTCCCATCATGTTCGCGAAAGTATTGGCGTTTGCCGCACTGTCGTAAAGCTTCTCGTTCAGTTCGTCGAACTCTTCTTCGGATACACGCTCATGATTGAAAATCTTGATGACACGCTGTCCGTTCATCCTCTCTTCCACAAACCCGGTAATATTTGCGATGGCAATCTGCTGTTTCAGGAAATATTTTCCACTGTTTCCTCCGATCGTCTTTGCGACAAAGATGAGCAGGAAGATCATAATAACAGCCAGAACCGTCAGAATCGGGCTCAGCGCCACCATGGAAATAAACGTAACCACGATGGTAATGGAAGACATCAGCACCTGCGGGATGGACTGGTTAATCATCTGACGCAGGGTATCCGTATCATTGGTGTAAAGACTCATGATGGAGCCGTTGGTATTCTGGTCAAAATAGCGGATCGGAAGTTTCTGCATATGTTCAAACATATCATCTCTGACCTGTTTTAACACACCCTGCCCGATCGTTACCATCAGTCTTGTGTAAACAAATGTAGAAATCACTCCGGCCAGGAAGATGGTTCCAAGTACTCCAAGCGCCATGTAAAGCTCTGAGAAATCCGGCGACTCCTGCCCGATCAGCGGGATAATAAAGTCATCCAGCAGAAATTTCAGTGACAGAGATACCGAAATAGACGCAATGGAACTGATAATGATACAGATAAATACTGCAAAAAACTGTACTTTAAAGCGGCTGGTCACATAGCCGAGCAGTCGTTTTGCCGTCTTTAAGGTCCCTTTGGAAACACGTACCTTTTCGTCATTCTTATTCATCTTCCTCACCTCCCTTTACCTGCGATTCGTAAACTTCCCGATAAATCGCATTTGTCTTTAAAAGCTCTTCAGATGTGCCGATTCCGTTGATCTTACCATCATCCATGACGATAATCAGGTCTGCATCCTCAACAGAAGAGACTCTCTGCGCGATAATGATCTTTGTTGTGTCCGGAATTTCTTCCCGGAATGCCTTTCGAATCATGGCATCCGTCTTCGTATCCACCGCACTTGTGGAATCGTCCAGGATCAGAATCTTTGGTTTTTTCAGAAGGGCTCTCGCGATACAAAGTCTCTGCTTCTGTCCGCCGGAAACATTGTTTCCTCCCTGAACAATCATTGTATTGTAGCCAGCCGGGAATTCCTGCACAAAGGTGTCTGCCTGAGCAAGCTTACATACTCTCTGCACTTCTTCATCAGATGCGTTTTCATCACCCCAGCGGATATTGTCGTAAATTGTTCCGGTAAAAAGCACATTTTTCTGAAGCACCATGGATACCTGGTCACGCAGTGCTTCCAGGTTGTATTCTCTGACATCAATACCTCCGACTTTAACACATCCCTTTGTCACATCGTAAAGTCTTGGTATCAGCTGCACAAACGTAGATTTGGAACTTCCGGTACCGCCGATAATTCCAATTGTCTGTCCGGATTTGATGTGAATATCGACATCTTTCAGGGAAAGATTTCCACCTTCCCCGGCATAGCTGAAATCCACATGTTCAAAATCGATGGATCCATCCGGAACGACCTTGACAGCATCCTCTTTATCCTGCATCTCCGGCACTTCATCCAGTACCTCCGCAATACGGTCACTGGAAGCCTCCGCAATCATAATCATAACGAAAACAAAAGATACCATCATCAGGGAAGAAAGAATCTGAAGTGCATAGACAATAACGCTTGTCAGCTCTCCTGTTTCCATCGTTTCAAATACAATATCCTTTCCTCCAATCAGCACCATGCAAAGTACAACCGCATATACAAAAAACTGCATGGTCGGAGAGTTCCAGGCCACGATTTTTTCTGCTTTCGTAAAGAGATCGTAGACAGTCCGGGAGACTTTATGAAACTTCCTGATTTCATAATCTTCTCTTACGTATGCCTTTACCACTCTGGCCGCATTGACATTTTCCTGTACCTCGTTGTTCAGAACATCGTATTCATCAAATACTTTGATAAAATGAGGATGGGCCTTCTTGGCAATGAAAATCAATGTCCCTCCCAGCAGCGGGATTACAATAAGGAACAGGAGCGCGATTTTTACATTGATCGTCAGTGTCATGATCCATGACAGAACGATCATAATCGGTGCTCTTGCAAGCAGACGGATGCTCATCATATACGCCATCTGCACATTGGTAACATCTGTCGTCATACGTGTTACAAGGCTGGATGTGGAAAAGTGGTCAATGTTTTTAAAGGAAAACTCCTGAACCTTGTAAAAAATATCATGCCGCAGGTTTTTCGCATATCCCGCTCCGGCTCTTGCCGCATAGGTACCGGCCTTTACTCCGAACCAGAGAGCAAGCATGGCCATAACGACCAGAAGGATGCCCATCTTAATAATGTAGGGAAGATTGCCGTCCTGAATTCCGATATCGATAATGTTTGCCATCAGAAGCGGGATCAATACTTCCATCAGCACTTCCAGAATGACAAAAAACGGTGCGAGAACGGATTCTTTTTTATATTCCCTGATTGATTTAAAAAGCTTTCTGTTCATCTCTACCTCCTGAAGTTATTCATTTGATCTGTTCTTCTTCCGAAAGATTGCAGATCATTTTCCGCAGAACACGAAGACACACTTCCAGGTCCTCTTTCGGAATCCCTCCGGTCAGCTTCTTTTCCATCTCCTGAATATTTACCAGAATATCCATCCTGAGTTTCTCTGCCTTTTCCGTAGGGATAATCTGTTTGAGCCTTGCATCCCTCGCAACACTTTTGCGGTAAATAAATCCGTTTTTTTCCATCAGCTGCAAAATTCCGCTTGCGGTAGATCTTCTGATGCGGAACTCCTCTTCGATATCCCGCTGGTACAGATCCCGCTCCATCGTCTCAAACAGAATAAAGGTCAGGACATGCTTCTGCATCGGCGTCAGCCCCATCTCCACTTCCGGCATCGTTCCCCGCCTTTTCAGCTGATGGGACAGCATATGGATGATTCTCCCAACGTGATGCTCCCGTGCCTTACGTAACTCTTGGTCCATCGTTTCCACTCCTATGATTTGTTCGTTTCCTAACAGTAGGATTATAAGGTTTTTTCCTTGACCTGTCAACATTTTTCCAATTGTTATTTATATAACAGAAAAACCGCCAAAACACTCGCATTTTTCAATGAATATTTTGGCGGTTTTTACTGTTTTACAATATAATCAGAGCAGGTCCTCTGCTTTTGTTTTAATTCTCTGCAGGGCATTGTCCACCGTCTTCGGCTTCTTTCCCAGAAGCCCTGCAATCGTTTTATAATCGGTTCCAAGCAGATGCAGGTACAACACCCTCTTTTCCAGATCACTCAGACGTCCCTCCAGATCTTTCATGAAAGAATCCTCGGATTCCTTGTGAATCACCAGATCCTCCGGATTATTGTTGGATGAAGTATTCTGGAGACCGATCAGCTCGGATTCCTTTTCCTCGGAAATCTCCTGTTTATCATAGAGAGAAACATAGGAATTCAGCGGCAGATGTTTCTTCCTCCTCGATGCCCGGATCGCTGAATACAGCTGTCTTGTCACACAGATCGTCGCAAAGGTTTCAAAGGAAGCCTCCTGCTCCGGATCGTAATCCTGCACCGCTTTAAACAAACCGATCATTCCCTCCTGAATCAGGTCATCACTGTCCCCGCCCAAAAGGAACATCGCCCGCGCTTTTTTCTTAACCACGGGCTTATACTTTTCCAGAAGGAAATCCATAATCTCGGCTTCTCCGCTTCGAAGGCTCTGGATCAGCTCTTCATCTGTTCTGGTTTCATAATCAGCCATCTTTCTGCCGCTCCTTTACCTTGTCCTCTGGCGAACAATCTCGTAAGCCAGTACGCCGGCCGCCACAGATGCGTTGAGAGAATCAATCTCTCCTTTCATAGGAATTGACGCAGTGAAATCACATGCTTCCTTTACGAGTCTGGAAACTCCCTCTCCTTCGTTCCCGATCACAAGCCCGATCGGCCCTTTGAGATCGACATCGTACATCACATCGCCTCCCATGTCGGCACAGACAAACCAGAGTCCCCGTTCCTTTAATTCTTCCATTGTTTTCACCAGATTGGTCACCTTTGCAACCGGAGTATAGTTTAACGCCCCTGCCGATGTTTTTGCGACTGTCGCGGTCAATCCTGCCGCCCGGCGTTTCGGAATAATCACCCCGTGGGCGCCCGCCAGATTGGCCGTCCGGATAATGGCTCCCAGATTGTGCGGATCCTCGATATTATCCAGAAGGATCAGGAACGGATCCTCCCCCTTCTTCTTCGCAAGGTTGAACATATCCTCAATATCCGAGTATTCATACGCGGCTGTTACTGCAATAACGCCCTGATGCTTTTTTGTTTCCGAGAGCTGGTCAAGCCGCTCTTTTGTAACAAAGTTTAAAATCGTATCGTGCTTTTTTGCTTCCCGTACGATGGTCCGCACCGGTCCGTCCTGACATCCGTCCAGAACGTACAGCTTATCCACCGGTTTCCCGGAGCGGAATGCTTCCAGCACCGCATTTCTTCCTTCAATCATCGATTCATTTCTATTCTTCTGGTCTTTCATCCTTCTCCTCTGCTTCCTCCAGCCCGACAAGGCCGGTTTTGATCAGATCAACGATCCGTCTGTAGTTTTTTTTCAGATAAAGATATCCGATCAGCGCTTCAAATCCTGTTGCCCGTCTATAGTCCGTGATGGACTGATTCTTCGCCGGGGAAACGGATTTTGCGTTTCTCCCTCTCCGGTAAACCGCATGTTCCTCTTCCGTCAGATGTTCCTGCATCACCCTCATCATGGCAGACTGTGCAGATGCCTGCACAAGCCTGCTCGTCTCTTTCTGCATAACATTCACCGGGCGGTTTCCCTTTCTGATAATCAGCGATTTGATCACCAGGTCATAGACACAGTCCCCGATAAAGGCAAGGGACAAAGGGGAATAACTTCTGATATCATGTTCCTCTGTCTGAAAGACTTCACACAGATACGAATCCAGTTCCATCGTTATACTCTCTTCCATTGTACTCCTTCTCTTGTGTCCTTTAAGACAATTCCTTTTTCCAGAAGCTCATCCCTGATCTCATCAGCACGTTTGAAATTCTTTTCCTTCCTTGCCTTTGTTCTCTCCTCGATCAGAGCCTCGATGTCCGCATCCAGCATTTCCTCTTCTTTGTCCACAATCAGTCCGAGGATATCGCAAAGACGCACAATCAGATCAAAAAGTGCCTTTGCGTACTCTTTGGAGCTTTCTCCGTCTGCTGTTGTGTTGGCAAATTTTACAAGTTCAAAGATAGCAGTGATGGCATCGGCTGTATTGAAGTCATCTTCCATAGCGTCTTCAAATTCTTTGATGAACTCTGCAGTCTTTGCCGCGTTTTCTTTCTCTACATCTGTCATCTGCTCTGTCTGTGCTGTTTCCATCAGGTGTTTCAGATGGTCTGCAGCATTGGTAATACGCTCCAGACTGTTCTTTGCTGCTTCCATCAGCTCCGCGCTGAAATTCAGCGGGCTTCTGTAATGCGCGCTCAGCATAAAGAACCGGAATACCTGCAGGTCATATTTCTCCCCGATCTCCCGTACAGTGCGGAAGTTTCCGAGAGATTTTGACATCTTCTTATTATCAATATTTAAAAATCCATTGTGCATCCAGTAACGCGCAAATTCCTTGCCGTTGCATGCCTCGGACTGTGCTATTTCATTTTCATGATGCGGGAAAATAAGATCTTCGCCGCCGGCATGAATGTCAATCTGCTCGCCCAGATATTTTCTGGACATTTCCGAGCATTCGATGTGCCATCCCGGACGTCCTTTACTCCACGGTGCATCCCAGAACGGCTCGCCGTCTTTTTTCGGCTTCCAGAGTACGAAATCCAGAGGATCTTCCTTTTCGTCCTGGCCGGATACGAGAAGCTCTCTTCCGCCGGACTGCAGGTCATCCAGATTTTTATGGGACAGCTTTCCATAGTCTTTGAAACTTCTTGTGCGGAAGTAAACGGTTCCGTTCTTCTCATAGGCATGCCCCTTTTCAATCAGTTCCCGGATCATCTCGATCATTCCGCCGATCTCCTGGGTCGCCAGCGGATTTGCGGTAGCCGGCTTGATGTTGAGGTCTTCCATATCCTTTTTGCACTCTGCGATATAGCGTGCCGCGATCTCATCTGCCGTCACGCCCTCTTCCAGTGCTTTTTTAATGATCTTATCATCTACGTCTGTAAAGTTGGAAACAAAATTCACTTCATATCCTTTGTATTCAAAATAGCGGCGTACCGTATCAAAGACAATCATCGGTCTTGCATTTCCAATATGAATAAAATTATAAACGGTCGGGCCGCATACATACATCTTTACCTTTCCCTCTTCCAGAGGCACGAATTCTTCCTTTTTTCGTGTCATCGTATTGTACAGTTTCATCTGTCATTCTCCTCCTTTTCTTTTTTTGCAGAGTCTTACGGAGCATTTCTATCGCACCGGAAAATTTTTCCGGCACATAAAAAGAAAAACTTCGTCCCTGATAACATCCAAGAGACGAAGTTGATCCGCGGTTCCACTCTATTAAAAAGGGCAGATGCCCTTTCCACTCATCTGTGCAGGTAACGACTGCCTACGTGATCTGCTACTTTTCCTTCGCAGACCCGGCTCCCGGACGCACTTCACATATCCGTTCTTTCGGAGGGCTCTCAGCCGGCGGCCTTCCTTCTCTGTAAAGTATGCATATGCTACTCTTTCCGTTCTCTGCCTTTTTCTATCCTTCTGTTGTTATAGTGTATGGGATAACTCTCATTTTGTCAACTCCCATTTCTATACAATCTCATTCAAAAATACCGGTGGTGCGGGTTGGGTGCCCTTCAGAAGCACGCGCATCTGCGGGCCCATGTTTTCATAGACTTCCCGCTCCTCTTTGCGCTCTGACCAGTAGCCAAACAATACCGTCACAAGTTCCCCCGGAGAAACCGTTTCCGCCTCTTTGGAGGCTTTGGTTTTCCGGACAGATAAAGTCTGTCCCTCCTGTCCCCGGATCTCCCAGTAGCCGGTATTTTCCGGAATCAGTCCATCTTCTATATGAAGCCGGATCTCAAAATTGCTCCGGGCAAGGAACCGTTCCAGAAAGTGCTGAAGATGGACGATCCGGACCATGATCACCGGAACTTCCTTTTCTTCGGCTCCTTCCAGTTCTTCTTTAAGCCATGCCGCATCCTCCGGGCGGGCCCCTGAAATCTGGACGGTTTTTACCGGTTCCTCATTCAGAAACGCGAGGATCTGCTCCCAGTCTTCTTTTTTCTCGAACAGCGGCTCCCGAAGCTCTGCCTTTCCTTCATAACATCCATAAACGACAAATCCGGTCGGTTTTCCGTCCTTTTCCGTAAGCAGGATTCCTCCGCCTTCGCTTTGCTGTTCTTTTAAGATCGTCCTATAGTAACGTTCTGTCCGGACAGCGCGGATGAAAGGCATCTGTCCCAGCAGCTCTTCTGCAAGGCAGGCAAGTGCCTGACAGTCCGATTCCCCGGCGTACCGCACCTGGCATCCTGCCAAAGTCCCATCTTGTCCTTTTTCTCCGGATGGTTTTCCCTCTATCCGGCACTGGCGGTAGACAAACCGGAATCCATGCGGATAATAAATTCCCTCCGCAGCCGGCATCAAATAAGTGAACGGCTCTCCTGCCTGATACATGTCTTTGGCAGACATTTGCAAAAGCCGCGTCATATAGCCCCGGCTCCGGTATTCCTTCTTTGTTGCCACCGCTATAATATAGTGAAGCAGGCATGTTTCCCCCAAAAACTGCACCGGATATGGATTAAGCTGCAGCATGGAGACCGGCCCGTCCTCTTCTTCTATGATATAGATGGAATTCTCCGCCGTTTTCACCTGATAATAATAATCAAGAAACGCCTCGTCGTCCTCCGTAAAAATCTCTTCCCAGAGCGATCGGGTCATTCTGTGCTCCTCTTGTTTCAGCTTTCTTATTTTCATTCCATCACCCGGTCATCCGACACACCGTGACATCCAGGGCATCCCCGGCATCCGCCTTCCTGCCACGTCACGTCATAGCTGAAATTCGTTGCCTTTTCAATGCAGCAGACTGCCTGGGCGGAAATTCCCTCTCCGCTTCCGGTAAATCCAAGACCTTCTTCCGTGGTTGCCTTGATGTTGACCTGATCCACATCAATGGCAAGCGTCCTTGCAATATTTTCCCGCATGGCATCAATATGCGGACGCATCTTTGGCCGCTGCGCAATGATTGTCGCATCGATATTTTCAATCACATATAAGTGTTCATCAAGAAGCTCTCCAACCTGTTCCAGAAGTTTCAGGCTGGATGCTCCTTTGTATGTTTCGTCTGTATCCGGAAAGTGAAGACCGATATCTCCAAGGGCCGCGGCGCCGAGAAGCGCATCCATGACCGCATGCAAAAGCACGTCCGCGTCCGAATGACCCAAAAGCCCCTTTTCATATGGAATCTTCACCCCTCCGATAATCAAGTCTCTTCCTTCTGTCAATTTATGGGCATCATATCCCATTCCTACTCTCAATAAGACTCCTCCTTTCCTTTTCGCGTTCATCTGTCATGTATTGTACTCTTTTCCATCTTATTTTAACATATTCTTCCCAAAAACTACTGATTTTTCGGGAACATTATTTAACGCGGAACATTTTCGGGGCATAGCGGTACACCAGAATGAGCGCCGCCACAATATAGGCAAGTGTCACAACCAGCACACCTGCGGTAAACGGAAGATTTCCTGTGAGAGTACCGTTTGCCTGAAGCTCATAACACAGAAAACAAATCAGATAGACCGCCATATTAATTGCCTGAAAAAACGGATTTTTTACATTCATCTCTTCAGAATACGGCTGGAATACGTAGTACAAAAACAGGTGATGCACGGTAAAGAACACAGAAAGCATCAGTACTGCCGCACAAAACAAAAACATGTTCTGTCCAAAATTCCAGATACCGCAGATTCCACGAAATCCTGCCACCGCTGCACAGATTGCAGCTCCGATCACCAGATTATACCCCGCGATTTTTACCAGACGGATCCGAAAATTGGATAGAAGCGTCTTTGGATTCCGGTAGAAACCGAATTTCAGCATACTTTTATCGCAATTATAAAACATTGCCTTGCAGGCCTTGTCAGCCACCGTCATCATATACATAACAAAAACGAAAATCGGAAGGAAATCCGCAAGGTTTTCTGCTCCCAGATACGCTACTTCCGGCATTCCCACTCTGAACATTACACCTGCGATAAAAAAGCCCACGACTGCCGCCAGACGATAGTACACCGGTCTTAGAATCTGCCTCCTGTGCCTCAGGAAAAACAAAGCATTAAAGTATTCATAGCCGTGAAGCTTTTCCACTCCCGCCATCTTTCTGCTGTCTGCATGCAGATCCTGCTCCCGAATTCCCACAGACTTCTCATTTGCCGCCTGAGTGGATTGATTGACAATGGAAGAAAACAGCCATTGCTCTTCTACCGTCCTGTGGAGTTTCCGGCGGTAACAACGGTATCCTGACAGAATATACCACGCCGAAATCACACCCACAATACAAATCAGAACAAGTAAAACAGGATGAAACAGTCTCTCTGCAGTCAAAAATGGTCCCCACGGCACGAACACAGTATATGCACCGGCAACGGACAGAAAAATAATTGTCCATACCCATCCGGTTTTTCTGGAGAACACAATCCCTTTCCGGTCATACAGCCATACCTGAAACGCCTCGCCCGCAGCACGCATCATCACAATGACAATCCAGAGACATATACCGTCTGCAATACTTCCTCCCGTAAACCAGGAAGCTGTCATGATGCAAATCAGAAAATACAATGCGAACGGGATATAACAGTAAAGAAGATATACCTTTGTATACTTTTCCACATCCATTTTCATGTACCGTATCGCGGTAAATTTCTCTTTCGTTACTTTAAAGACCACACTATCCTGAAGCGGTCCCATAATACAGGACAAAAAGAACAGGATCTGAACCAGACTGTCAAATCTCACTCCACTTTCCGCCGTACCAGCAAAAAGTGCCGGAAGGACAGCAAAAAGAAATATGTAAAGCGCCTTCCCCGCCAGACTGAAAACCTGACCAAGAATTGTAAACAACACCGCAAGCACCATCTTCAGTTCCCGATTCCCATACACACTGTCCGGAACATGCTTCCCGATCACCCACAGTCTCTTCAGATAATACAGGAACGTATTCGTCACAATTGTTGCTTTTAACATAATAATCTGCTGTAATGTTCTAACCATGGCTTTCCTCATCCTTCAATAATTCAATGATCTGTTCTTCAAAATCCTTCTGCTTCAACATCTCATGGTCGATCTGCCTGAGTCTCCCGTCACTTAAAATGACGATCTCATCACAGAGATCCGTCGCAAGCTGCAGAATATGCGTAGAGAAAATGATCACATGATCCTTCTGCATACTGCGCAGAAGACGCTTCATCTCCAGCGCAACAACTACATCCAGTGAAGTCAGCGGCTCATCCAGAAGAATCACCGGCGGCCTTGAGATCATAAAACAAATCATCTGAAGCTTATTCTTCATTCCATGAGAATATCCCTTGATCAGCTTCTTCCTGTCCTCCTGGTCAATCTGCACCAGATCAAAATACGCTTCCGCACTCGTCCCCGGCTCAATCCTGTCCCTGTTAATATCCATAAAAAACCGCACAAACTCTTCACCCGTCAAAAAATCCGGAAGCACCGGCACCGAAAACACATATCCAATCTCATCCGGCATTATCTCCCGCTCGTTTTCTCCGTCCCAGAGCATAGCAGCCCCTGAATCCGGCTGAATCTCATCACTCAGGCAATTAAACAACGTCGTCTTACCAGCTCCATTACGCCCAAGAAGCCCATAAATCTTTCCCTTTTCAAACACAAAGGAACAATCATGCAAAACCACCTTGCTGCCAAAAGATTTCTTCACATTATTTAAACGTAATTCCATATCCTTCCCCTTTTCGTTCGATTTTTTCAATATTATATCTAAAAAGTCTGCCAGATACAACGTAAAAAACCATATTCCAGAAATATTAAGAATTATTGCCAAATTATCGGGGACGTGTTCCGGTGTATCGGAACCTGTCCCCGATGGAAAAAATCTGACAATTTGAGTTTTGCCTTATTTTATGCGGGTTTCGGGGCTTTTTTTGTCATTTACGTCGTGTACCTGTGTATCGGAACACGTCCCCGCCGAAAGTAAAACACAACAAAAAAAGAGACTTTCGTCTCTTTTTTTGTACTTATGAATTTGTAGTAGCGGGAACTGGATTCGAACCAGCGACACTACGGGTATGAACCGTATGCTCTAGCCAACTGAGCTATCCCGCCATATGTTTTGTAATTTTCATAAGAAATGGGACCTATAGGGCTCGAACCTATGACCCTCTGCTTGTAAGGCAGATGCTCTCCCAGCTGAGCTAAGATCCCATATGAATAGCGGGAACTGGATTCGAACCAGCGACACTACGGGTATGAACCGTATGCTCTAGCCAACTGAGCTATCCCGCCATATGTTCGTAATTTCTTACGAAATGGGACCTATAGGGCTCGAACCTATGACCCTCTGCTTGTAAGGCAGATGCTCTCCCAGCTGAGCTAAGATCCCATATATCGCGGGTCGCTTTCGCAACCCGCTTGATTATTATACTATTAACATCTGATAAATGTCAACACTTTTTTTATCTTTTTTGACATAGATTTTTTCACTTTTTTTGATGGTCTTTGCGGCTTTTTCCGTTTCAGACTGTTATAGCAGGATCTCAATGAATCTGCGTCTTTATTTTGCGGAAATTTTTAAACAATTCCCTGAGCTTCCATTGCGGCTGCTACTTTTTCAAATCCGGCAATGTTTGCTCCTACAACATAGTTGCCTTCGCATCCGTATCTCTTTGCTGCGTCTGTTGCGTTGTGGCAGATGTTTACCATGATGTTTTTCAGTTTCGCATCAACTTCTTCAAAAGACCAGCTCAAACGCTCGCTGTTCTGTGACATTTCCAGTGCGGATGTTGCAACACCGCCGGCGTTGGATGCTTTTCCAGGTGCAAAGAGTACGCCATTTGCCTGTAAGTATTCGGTTGCTTCCATTGTAGTCGGCATGTTTGCTCCTTCTGCAACTGCGATACATCCGTTTGCCACAAGCTGTTTTGCATCTTCAAGGTGCAGTTCGTTCTGTGTTGCGCAAGGAAGTGCGATGTCGCATTTTACGGACCATACGCCTGCGCCTTCATGGTATTCGGAGTTCGGACGGTATGTCTTGTACTCGGTCAGTCTTGCGCGTTTTACTTCTTTGATTTCTTTCACTGCATCCAGATCAATGCCTTCTGGATCGTAGATCCATCCGGTAGAATCGCTCATGGTCACGACTTTTGCACCCATCTGTACTGCTTTTTCTGCTGCATAGATCGCAACATTTCCTGCTCCGGAGATGGCAATGACTTTATCTTTCATGTCTTTGCCTGCAAGTTTTAACATTTCTTCCGTGAAGTAAAGCAGTCCGTATCCTGTTGCTTCTGTACGAACAAGGGATCCTCCATAAGTCAGACCCTTTCCTGTGAGCACGCCTTCAAATACGCCGCGGATTCTCTTGTACTGTCCGAACATGTAGCCGATCTCTCTTGCCCCTGTTCCGATGTCTCCGGCCGGCACGTCTGTGTCTGCTCCAATGTATTTGCACAGCTCTGCCATGAAGCTCTGACAGAATGCCATGATCTCTCTGTCGGATTTTCCTTTTGGATCAAAGTCAGATCCGCCTTTTCCTCCGCCGATTGGAAGACCTGTCAGGGAGTTTTTGAAAATCTGCTCAAATCCAAGGAATTTAATAATGCTTAAATTGACAGACGGATGGAGTCTGAGTCCTCCTTTGTATGGTCCGATTGCGCTGTTGAACTGTACCCGGTATGCCTTATTGACATGTACCTGTCCGTTGTCGTCTACCCACGGCACACGGAAGAGCAGCTGTCTTTCTGGCTCTGTCAGTCTTTCCAGAAGCGCTTCTTTTCTGTATTTATCTTCATTTGCCTCAATCACGACACGGAGAGATTCCAGAACTTCTTTGACAGCCTGGTGAAATTCCGGTTCGTTTGGGTTTTTCTTTACTACAAGGTCAATCACTTCATCTACGTATGACATAACATCTTCCTCCTACTTCTTTTCCTAAAAAAGTCTGCATAAACATACATCGCTTTTCTTCTTTAACACTGTAAAGCATTTTCATGTCATTGTCAAGAATTTTTTACCTTGTCTTTTTGGTTCGTTTTTCCTGATTTTCCATTCCCGCGGCCTTCTCATGGGCAGCTTTTGCCAGTATTCGCAGCTGTTCGGAAAACGGCTCCGGATCGATTTCGCTCTCGGCCAGCAGTTCTCCCCACCATTCCGTCAACTTGTCTTTCAGCTTCAGATACAGTTTTTCTCCGCTTTCTGAAAGCGAAATTTCGTATGTTTTTGCATTTCCCGGACGTTTTTCCCTGATTATATATCCACTTTTCTCGAGGCGGCGCATCTCTCTCGTCGCCATTGCCTGATCCATGGCCATGGAATCGCACATCTCTCTCTGGCTGCACTTTGGATTGGCCCCAATATACATGACAAAATAATAGCTGGAATAGCCGATCCCGTACTGCTCCACCAGATGGTGCAGATACTTCTGTGACTGACGGTTTAGAATAGAAATATATTTTCCGATCTTACTGGACGGCATATCTGTCCCTCCCTTAATAAAACCATTAAGCAATTTTACGCTTACATTATAATCATCGTGTTTTCTTCTGTCAAATACTCAAGGGAAACGGAAAGAGGACAAATCCTGCTCTGATCTGTCCTCTTTCTCTATCAATTATATGCCCTATTTGAAATATGCGACGCCGGATTCAAAGATCTTCATATCCTGTTCGCCGTAAATATTGATTGCCACACCATCCGCTCTACGCTCGGAATGTGCCATCTTGCCAAGTACACGTCCGTCCGGGCTTGTGATACCTTCGATCGCGCGGTAGGAACCGTTAACATTCCATTCCTCGTCCATCGTTACATTTCCGTCCAGATCGCAGTACTGTGTCGCTACCTGTCCGTTTGCAAAGAGGGTATTAAGCCATTCTTCATTTGCAACAAAACGTCCCTCCCCGTGGGAAGCCGGGTTTGTATAAACTCCGCCAAGCTCTGCCATCTGAAGCCATGGGGACTTGTTTGTAACTACTTTTGTGTAAACCATCTTGGAAATATGACGTCCAATGGTATTGTATGTCAATGTCGGCGCGTCTTCTGTCTGTCCGACAATCTTGCCGTGCGGAACAAGGCCCAGTTTGATCAGTGTCTGGAATCCGTTACAGATACCAAGCGCAAGACCGTCTCTTTCATTTAAGAGCTTCTCTACTGCTTCTTTCATCTTTGCGTTCTGGAATGCAGTCGCAAAGAACTTCGCAGATCCGTCCGGCTCATCTCCTGCGGAGAATCCGCCCGGGAACATAATAATCTGAGACTGTCCGATTGCCTTTTCAAACTCAGCTACAGAATCGCGGATATCTGCCGCATCCAGATTCCGGAATACCTTTGTAATCACCTTAGCACCTGCGCGCTCAAATGCCTTTGCACTGTCGTACTCGCAGTTTGTTCCCGGGAATACCGGAATAAAGACAGTCGGCTGCGCAATCTTGTGGGAGCAGATGTGAACTTTCTTTGTATCGTAGCATCCGTCTTCCGTGATACGTGCTTCCGGATCTGCCGGCGCCACATATACGGACTCCGGTGCTGATTCTTCACCTGAAACGGTTGCAAATACCTTTTCCAGAGGTGCTTTCCATGCTGACTCTGCTTCTGCAAGTGTAATTTCCGTATTTCCATAAGAGAAGGTACCGTTATCTGTCACTTCACCGATTACTGTATATGTAATCGCAAGTTTTCCGACTTTTTCTGCCGGTACTTCTGCGATAATATCTCCAAATCCCGGAGCAAAGAAATCTCTCGGGTCTACATTATGCTCAATCTTGACACCCATGCCGTTTCCGAATGCCATCTTGCTGACAGCCGCAGCAATACCGTGGCGGTCCAGAGCGTACGCGGAAACAATGTTTCCATTCTGAATGTCCTCGCGGAACTTGCCGTACTGATCCATTATCTGGCTGTAAACCGGGAGGCTGTACTGGTCTTTCTCAATCCGAAGCCATACAAGCTTATTGCCTGCTGCTTTGAGTTCCGGTGTAATAATGTCTCCAACCTTCGCAATGTCCACAGCAAAGGAAACCAGTGTCGGAGGTACATCGATATCCTGGAAGGTTCCGGACATACTGTCCTTTCCTCCGATGGATGGAAGTCCGTATCCGATCTGTGCGCTGTATGCACCAAGGAGTGCCGCAAACGGCTGACTCCAGCGTTTCGGATCTTCTGTCATTCTGCGGAAATACTCCTGGAATGTGAAGCGGATTTTCCGGTAATCTCCGCCGGAAGCTACGATCTTTGCGATGGACTCGGTCACTGCATAAACTGCTCCGTGATACGGGCTCCAGCTTGAAAGATACGGGTCAAATCCAAAGCTCATCATGGATACCGTATCACATGCCCCTTTCAGTACCGGAAGTTTGGCTACCATGGTCTGGGTCTCTGTCATCTGGTATTTTCCGCCGTGCGGCATGAAGACAGATCCTGCTCCAATGGAACCGTCAAACATCTCCACAAGTCCTTTCTGGGAACATACGTTGAGGTCTTTTAATGTATCAAGCCATGCTTCCTTCACATCCGGAACATCTTTGCGTTCTTCCAGCATGTTGCCGTCTTTTGACGGAATCTCAACAAAGACTTCTGTCTCCTGATGTGCTCCGTTTGTATCGAGGAATGCACGGGAAATGTTGACAATCTCTTTGCCTCTCCAGGAGAGTACAAGACGAGGTTCTTCTGTGACAACTGCCACTTCCACCGCCTCCAGGTTCTCCTCTTTGGCATACTCTAAAAACTGTGCGACATCTTTTGGATCTACTACAACGGCCATACGTTCCTGGGACTCGGAAATAGCGATCTCTGTTCCATCAAGTCCTGCGTATTTCTTCGGCACTTTGTCAAGATCCACTCTCAGACCATCTGCCAGCTCTCCGATCGCAACGGAAACTCCGCCTGCGCCAAAGTCATTACATTTCTTGATGAGACGGCTGACTTCTTCTCTGCGGAACATTCTCTGAATCTTACGCTCTGTCGGCGCATTTCCTTTCTGAACTTCCGCACCACAGGTCTCGATGGATGCCTCTGTATGTACTTTGGAAGAACCGGTCGCACCGCCGCATCCGTCTCTTCCTGTCCGTCCGCCGAGCAGAATGATGATATCGCCCGGATCGGATGTCTCACGGATGACCGCACGTCTCGGCGCAGCGCCAAGGACAGCACCGATCTCCATACGTTTTGCCACATAATCCGGATGATAAATCTCTTTAACCATGCCTGTAGCAAGTCCAATCTGGTTGCCATAGGAGCTGTATCCATGAGCAGCCTCTCTGACAAGCTTCTTCTGAGGGAGCTTTCCTTTCATCGTATCTTTCACAGAAACGGTCGGATCTGCCGCTCCTGTCACACGCATTGCCTGGTAAACATAAGTACGGCCGGACAGCGGGTCACGGATGGCTCCGCCAAGGCAGGTTGCAGCGCCTCCAAACGGCTCGATCTCGGTCGGATGATTGTGTGTCTCGTTCTTAAAGTTGACAAGCCACTCTTCTTCCTTTCCGTCCACTTCGATCGGCACTACGATACTGCACGCATTGATCTCATCGGACTCCTCCTGATCCTGAAGCTTTCCTTCTTTTTTCAGCTTCCGCATTGCCATCAGGGCAAGGTCCATCAGGCAGACAAACTTGTCCTCTCTGCCTTTGAAAATTTCACTGTGTGTCTGTAAATATTCCCGGTATGTCTCTTCCAGAGGTTCACGGTAGTCTCCCTCTCCGAAAGTTACATTGGTAAGCTCAGTGGAGAATGTCGTATGACGGCAGTGATCAGACCAGTATGTATCCAGCACACGGATCTCTGTCATGGACGGATCACGCTTCTCCTCTGTCCGGAAATAATTCTGAATATGAAGGAAATCCTTAAATGTCATGGCAAGGCCAAGGGAATCATAAAGCTCTTTTAAGCTTCCCTCTTCCATGTCCTGGAAGCCGTCAAAAATCAGGACGTCTGCAGGCTCCTCAAACTGTGTCACCAGTGTTTCCGGCTTGTCCATTCCGGTTTCTCTGGAATCCACCGGGTTGATGCAGTGCGCCTTGATTGCCGCAAACTCCTCGTCGCTTACGCTTCCTTCGATTACGTAAGTTGTCGCCGTCTTGATTACCGGCTTTTCATCCTCACGGATAAACTGTACGCACTGTACAGCAGAATCCGCTCTCTGGTCAAACTGCCCCGGCAGGTACTCTACGGAAAATGCCCGCTCGTCCTCTTTCATCGGGAAAGTCTCTTTATATAAGGTATCTACCGGCGGTTCCGCAAACACACCGTTGCACGCTCTCTCAAATGTCTCGTCTGACAGATTTTCAATATCATAGCGGATCAGCACACGGACATTGGTCACGCCGCAAATCCCCAGGTAGCTTTTGATCTCGTGTTTTAATGCTTTCGCCTGTACGGCAAAATCCTGCTTTTTCTCTGCATATACACGTCTTACACCGCTCATGAATTTCCTCCATTCTTCTTTTTACAAGATTATTCGATTCTGACCCTAGTGTATCATACTTTTCTTGATAAGTATAATTAATATATTTAAATTTACTTATAAGTTGTCCTAATTTTCTTTTTTCTTCCTCCAGATCCGAAGTCCAATACAGATCAATTCAAAGAAAATCAGAAAAGCAACAAAAAATCCCCCGATCCGCAGTGTCATATCGAAGAAAAATCCTTCCGGAAGCATCCGGATCATATAATCCGTGGCCGGGTCAAACATACACAGATCATTGTCGAAAAACAGCTCATGGAAAATGACAAAGCACCGGTCAAAGTTCACGGCAATCGCAATTCCAAGAGCCGCAACCAGCGCCAGAAATACCCCGACCGTGATCTCATAAGCCTTCGGCAGAATCCGTTTGAGATCCGCCTTCAAAATGAGCAGAAGCACTACCGCCGCAGCCAGTATAACCGCCGCATATCTTCTGAGGGCAAACCCTCCAAGAAACAGATCCCGGACCTCTCCCATATGGAACCTGTCCTGTTCATTGAAAAAGTCCTGACGCTCCCCATCAATCGTAGTCATGACGGAAAGCTCCTCCCGGTCTCCTCGTAAGTAGGACATCATCTTTTCCGTAACATCCATGATGTCGTCCATCTCCATCGGGAGTGTCTCCTGAATTTCATACTTTTCATATTCTTTCTGGTAAAACCCAAAATCACTGTATGCTGCGATCTCGAAAGCACTCAGCAGTAAAATCAGAATCAGCGAAACCGCTGCCGCTGCTGCCAGAAATCCGTGTAGCACTTTTTTTGTCTTCATTCTTATCGCCGTTCCTTTCTGTCTGTCTTCTTTTCCTATTATATATGCTGTCGGCCTGTCCTTCCAGCAAAACTTTTGTGCCTTGTTTTTTTCCCATTCTTTCCTTATAATAAAACTAGAATTTATAAGGAGGACTTATGATGGATATCAACTATGAATTATATAAAGTTTTTTACTATGTTGCGTCAAGTTTAAGCTTCTCCGAAGCATCCAAGCAGCTTTATATTTCCCAGTCCGCAGTCAGCCAGTCAATCAAGGCTCTGGAAAAGAAACTGGATCAGGTCCTGTTTATCCGGAGTACAAAGAAAGTCCAGCTCACTCCGGAAGGGGAGATCCTTCTGCGCCATGTGGAACCGGCCATGAATCTGATCAAAAGAGGAGAAAACCAGCTTCTGGAATCCGCCTCCACAGGCGGTCAGATCCGGATCGGGGCAAGTGATACCATCTGCCGCTACTTTCTCGTACCGTATCTAGAGCGTTTTCACAGGAGTTTTCCAAGTTCTCACATCAAGGTGACAAACCAGACGTCCATCAAATGCGTGGATCTTCTGGAAAACGGACAGGTGGATCTGATTTTTATCAATTACCCTAACAATTATATCAACCAGCTTTCTACTGTCAAAAAGATCAAAACGTTCCGGGACGTCTTTGTCGCCAATGATTCCTTCTCCCACCTGAAAGGGAAGAAACTTTCCTACCAGGAACTTTTGGATCAACCGATCCTGATGCTGGACCGGAAAAGTACGACCAGTGAATTCCTTCACAGTCTTTTCCAGCAGCATCAGCTGGATCTTGTACCGGAAATCGAGCTGAGCAGCAATGATCTTCTCATCGATCTTGCAAAGATCGGCCTTGGCATCGCTTTCATTCCGGATTACTGTTTAAGCCGTGACCCGGAAGGGCTCTTTATCGTGGAGACAAAAGAAGAGCTGCCAAAACGGCAGCTCCTGATCGCCTACAATGACCGGATTCCGATGTCCCGGTCTGTACAGGCTTTTCTCGATTACTTCTAATCTTTGGATCACAGCCGGATCCTTACGTTTTCGGAGTGTTCTATGGCTGCGTCCTGGTTTCATCCCAGAATGCAGCCACCGCTTCCGCGGTCTGGGGAAGCCGGATGGAGAAAGCCTTGCTCCATTCTCTGGGAAAGACCGCCCGGTACTGTCGAAGCAGGAAACGGTCGTCCAGAAGAAAAATCATTCCTCTGTCCGTATCGGTTCGGATCACCCGTCCAGCCGCCTGCATGACTTTATTCATTCCAGGATACAGGTAGGCATAATCAAATCCGCTCATTCCTTTTTCATCAAAATACTGCTTTAACAGCTCTCTCTCCAGACAGACCTGTGGAAGTCCTGTGCCGACAATCCACGTCCCGATCAGCCGCTCTTCTGTCAGATCGATCCCCTCTGAAAAAATCCCGCCCATCACGCAGAATCCGATCAGTGATCCGTCCCGCTCTTCCTCAAAGTAATTCAGAAATTCTTCCCGTTCTTCCTCCGTCATGCCCGGATCCTGAATCAGGCAGAAAATCTCCTCCTCTTCTTTCTGAAGTGCCAAAAAGGCCTCATACACATCATTTAAAAACCGATAGGATGGGAAAAAGGCAAGATAATTCCCATTTTTCTTTCGAACCGTCTCCAGCATATATCTGGCATACCGCTCGTACATCTCCTCACTGCGCCTCGTATATCGGGTCGTAACATCGCTTCCGATCAGAACCCTTTTATTCTCTTCCGGAAACGGGGTATGGGCATACACCGCATAGTCATCTGTCTGCGTGCTCAACAGCTTCTTATAATATTGAATCGGAAGCAGGGTTGCCGAAAAGAAGATCGTACTGACTCCGTAATTCAGATACTCGCTTAAATTGACTGCCGGATTCACGCAGAACAGCCGGACATAAAACTTCCCTTCTTCGGTAAGCTCCGTATAAATCATATAATTTTCGTCCAGTTTATCATGAATATACAGGAAATCCCGAATCTCAAAATACAGATCCAGCACCTTCTCCCGGATCTCTTCCTGACTGCACTCTTCCAGAAAACGCTCTATTTCGGTCATCACATTCATCAGACGGAGCACCAAATGGGAGACACTGGAATATAAAGCATGTCCCGGGCATTCCCTTTTCAGTGTCAGAAGCTGCTCATTACACCCGCTGATGGCTTTTCCCAGTTTTGCATCCTCCTCTTTTACCGCTCTTCTGACCTCCAGAAAATCTTCCTTGCAGATGGAGGCACTGTACATGGATCTCCCCCTTTCCACCAGATTGTGCGCCTCGTCAATCAAAAAGAGATACTCCTTCTTCGCTCCTTCTCCGAAAAAGCGCCTGAGATGGGCATTCGGATCAAATACATAATTGTAATCACAGATGACCGCATCAGTCCAGACAGAAAGATCCAGCGCCATCTCAAACGGACATACGATATGCTTTCTTGCATAGGATTCAATCTGATCCCTGCTCATATCATCGGTGTGGGTCAGCATATCAAAGACCGCATCATTGACCCGGTCAAAGTGTCCTTTCGCATATGGGCAGGCATCCGGATTGCATTCCGCTTTTTCACAAAAGCAGATCTTCTCTTTTGCAGTCAGAGTAATAACCTTGCAGGCCAGTCCCTGCTCCTTTAACGTAAGGAAAGCCTTTTCCGCCACTGTCCTTGTGATCGTCTTGGCTGTCAGATAGAAGATCTGATTCGCCAGTCCTTCGCCAACTGCCTTTACCGCAGGGAACACTGTCGCCATCGTCTTCCCTACTCCTGTCGGAGCCTGAATAAACAGCTTCTTCTTCCTGAGAATCGACCGGTACACCGATACCACCAGATCTTTCTGCCCTTCCCGGTAACCGAAAGGAAACTCCACCTGTTTGATGGACTGATTCCTCTTTTGCCTCCACTCTATCTGAAAAACGGCCCATTTTTCATACCGGTGCACCAGATCAAAAAACCATTTCTTCAGTTCTTCACAGGAAAAAGTCTGATAAAAACGCTTTACTTCCTCTGTCTCCATCTGACAGTAGGTCATCTGTACTCCGATTTCAGAAAGTTCCTTTATGCTGGCATATATATAGGCATAGCACTTTGCCTGGGCCAGATGCACCTTCTTCGGTTCTTTGATCAGATCCAGATCCTGCAGGATTCCCTTGATTTCATCCACTGCGGTCCGGCCATCCTCCTCAATAATTCCGTCCGCTCTTCCCTCCACTATAATATCCAGTTTCTCACACGGCACGACAATCTGAAGCGGCACCTCCGCATGATATCCGCCTCCCATCTGTCTTTGAATTTTCCGATGAATCCTTCCCCCAAGCAGCATGGCCTCCTTATCCGCTGTGCCTCCCTGTCTGCTGTCCAGATCTCCCTCTCTTAGAATAAACTCCACCAGATTTCGGACCGAAATCCGTACCTTCTCCTCTTTTTTCTCTTCCATCCCGGGTCACGTCTTTTCTTTCATTTTTGTCTAATCTTGTTTATTATAACATAAACACAGTATAAAAAAGAAGTGCTTCCCCGTCTTGTCGGAATGGAAACACTTCTTTTTTATACCCTGCCAAATGCCGCCTTATGCGACACAGAATTTATTCAAAGTTGCTTCAAAATGCGGATCGATTCCAGCATACTGCACAGTCAGAGTTTTGTTCAGATCGAGACTGAAAACGCCTAAAATCGATTTGGCATCTACGATGAATCGATTGTAAAATACATCGATATCAAAATCGCACTTTTCTGCGGATGTGACAAACTCATGGACATCTGCAGGGGTCAATTTGATTTTTCGTTTATGTTCCATTTGAATACACTCCCTTCTGTGTTCCCATGTATTATGCCATCATCTTTTTTGAAAATCAATCTGTAAAAATGCCAGTATTTTCCAGGTTTTCCTCTTTTCTTTGTCGAAACCGCTCAAAAAATCCGCAAAATGAAACTCCTGTCCTAAGACTGCTCTCCGTCCCGGTATTCTATCATTTCGCCCCGGTAGCGCAGCGGCATATTCATCTGCTGAAGCTTCAAATTCTTCCTTTCCTGAATCGTCACGCTCTTTTTAAATCCCTTCCATAATCTCTGCCACTCTTTTTCCTTTTCCGAAAACGATTTTTCTATTTCCCATTTGCGCTCTTCATCTCTGATAATCAGCCATGGCTTCTGTTTCGGGTGGATCAGAAAAGAAGCATGTGTCTCATCGCAGATCACAAAATCTTCCAGCGGGAACCGGTTGGAAAAATGATCAGCAATCCCCGGAAGGACAAAATTGTGCGGTGTAATGCTGGCATAAAGAATCCCTCCTTCCAGCTCCTGAAAACGAAGAAACTCTTTCCACGCATGTGTTTCCCTGCCAACATTTCTGCTCAGTTCAAACACACGGCGCACCTCCGGATGAGAGAGATGCCCCATAATCTTCTTCCCGTCGGGAAGGTTTCTTGCCTCCATCATCATACGAAGAATCGCCGTTCCCTTTCCGGGATCTTCTGAAAGCAAGGCATATCCGACAGACAGTTCAGCCTCCTCTCCCAGATGGCGGTGAATCAGCCTGCGGACTGCCTGTGCCTTCTTTTCATCCTCTCTCACTTCCCGGTACTCACAGAACATCTCCTGCTGCACACTGCCCCAGAAAACAATCCCTGCCTCCTGGTCACTCCTGTCATAAGTCCACGCATCATAGATGGCGGAGAGTACTCCTGTCATGGTCTCCGTACAGATATATCTTCGTTTCATCTTCCCACTTCCCCGATCTTCATGTCATCAAAAAGCGACAGCTGCCTGTAGGTAATCTCCCCAAGTCTCCCCGGAAGCTTCTCCCTCGGATCCAGAAGATTCCTTAAAATATAATCTTCATCCATCCGTATCGGATACATCATCTTCCCTTTGCATGTCACAAAATAAAGCGCCCGCTTCAACACAACGCCCATCTTCTTCAAATCTGTGAAATCCAGCGTTCCTGTTCTTCTTGCCCGCACAATCCGTCTGGCGGATGTATAGCCGATCCCCGGCACCCGAAGCAGCGTCTGGTAATCAGCCCGGTTGACCTCCACCGGAAAATACTCCAGATGCCGCAGGGCCCAGTCGCACTTCGGATCCAGAACCAGATTGAAATTCGGGCGTTCTTCCGATAAAAGCTCCTCTGCCGAAAAATGATAATACCGCAGAAGCCAGTCCGCCTGGTACAATCTATGCTCCCGAAGAAGCGGCGGCCCAAGGTCCGTCCTTGCAGGAAGGGCAGAATCTTCATTCACATGAACAAACGCCGAGTAAAACACCCTCTTTAACTCAAACTTCTGATAAAGAGACTCTGCCACACGGATAATCTGATAATCGCTCTCCGGTGTTGCCCCGATAATCATCTGCGTACTCTGTCCTGCCGGAACAAACTGCGGCGCGTGCCGGTACAGCGCAAGCTCATGTGTATTCTCCTCCCGTTTCTTCTGTACATATCGCATCGGAGATAAAATATTTTTCCGGCTCTTATGAGGTGCCAGAAGATGCAGGCTCTCAGCCGTAGGAAGCTCCAGATTAATACTCATTCTGTCCGCAAGAAATCCCGTCATCCGAATCAGATCCTGAGATGCACCCGGTATTGCCTTTACATGAATATAACCCTGAAACCGGTACTGTGACCGCAGCCGGTATAAAGTCTCATAAATCAGGCGCATCGTATAGTCCGGACTTTTCATAATACCGGAACTTAAAAACAATCCTTCTATATAATTTCTCCGGTAAAACTCAATCGTAAGACGGCAGACCTCATCCGGGGTAAAGGATGTCCGCTCCACATCATTGGACGCACGGTTAATACAGTACTTACAGTCAAAAATACATTCATTGGTAAACAGGATCTTTAAGAGGGAGACGCACCGTCCGTCCGGCGTAAAACTGTGGCAGATCCCTGCTTTCTCGCAATTCCCGATTCCAGTTCCGTCTCCCCTTCTCTGAGTGCCGCTGGAAGTACATGCCACATCATATTTGGCTGCGTCAGAGAGAATGCTCAGCTTCTCATACAGCGTCTTTTCTTTCTGAATCCGAAAACAATCCACGTATCTCCCCTCCTCTTTTCGAACATATGTTCTTTTTATTATGATAGCACATACGTTCGGCATGCGCAAGGAGAAATTAAAAAACTCCATACAGGCAATGTTCTGTCTGTACAGAGTTTCTGATTATTTCCATATGCAGTTTTTCTCCAGCACTCTTACGATTTCCTTTAATCCCTCTTCGTCTTCCTCGGAAAAGCGTCCCACAAGCGGGCTGTCAATATCCAGCACTCCAATGACGTCGTCTCCGTCGTGGATCGGAAGGACAATCTCGGAATTCGATGCGCTGTCACAGGCGATATGCCCTTCAAATTCATGTACGTCGTACACTCTGAGCACCTGATCTTTCTGTGCCGCAGTTCCGCATACTCCCTGTCCCAGAGGGATCCGGATACAGGCTGTCTTTCCCTGAAATGGTCCAAGGTAAAGCGCTCCATCCTCCATCAGATAAAATCCGGCCCAGTTCAGATCCGGGAGTATCTGCCAGAGTAATGCGGACGCATTGGCCAGATTCGGAACAGGACGGCTCTGCGTCCCGGTCAGTGCATCCATCTGTTCTTTTAAAAGGCGATAATCGATCATGATTCCAACACCTGTGCTGCATCGCTTAAGTATGCATTGTTCACCTGGTCAAAGGCTTCGTTTTCCACTGCTTCTGTCAGCTTCGGATCGATCGGAATCCGGCCGAGTACCGGAATCTCCAGTTCTTTTGCAATGTCTTCAATATGACTCTTTCCAAAGACCTCGATCTTCCGTCCGCAGTCCGGGCACTCCAGATAACTGAAGTTTTCCACGATTCCAAGTACCGGAATATTCATGTCTTTTGCCATATGATATGCTTTCTTTACAATCATGCTGACAAGATCCTGCGGAGATGTCACAATTACGACACCGTCCACCGGAAGAGACTGGAATACCGTAAGCGGTACATCTCCGGTTCCAGGAGGCATATCTACGAAGAGATAATCTACGTCACCCCACATGACATCGGTCCAGAACTGAGTCACCACGCCTGCGATGATCGGTCCTCTCCAGATGACCGGGGTATCTTCTTTCTCCAGAAGCAGATTGACAGACATGATCTTCGTTCCGTCTTTTGCTACGCAAGGAAGCATTCCCTCTTCATTTCCAAGGGCCTGCTCATGGATTCCATACATCTTCGGGATCGATGGCCCTGTGATATCTGCATCCAAAATTCCCGCCGTATATCCTTTCTCAATCATCATTCTTGCAAGGGATGCCGTAACCATGGATTTACCGACTCCACCTTTTCCGCTGATGACTCCGATCACTTTTCTGACCGCTGAATACGGATTCGCCGGTTTTCTGAAATCCTTCTTCTGGCTGGTACATGTCGATGCATGAGCACATCCGGCACATCCTTCTGAAGGACAGCTTTCCTGTTTCTTTTCTTCTGCCATGTCTTTAATGCTCCTATTCCTCTACTGCTGCGATCACTTCGATCTCGCAAAGTACATTCTTCGGCAGTTCCTTCACTGCCATGCAGCTTCTTGCCGGTTTGGATGTGAAATATTTTGCGTATACTTCATTAAATGCTGCAAAATTAGCCATATCGCTTAAGAAGCATGTTGTCTTTACAACATGATCAAAATCTGTTCCTGCTGCTTTTAATACTTCGCCGACATTCTTGCATGCCTGCTCTGCCTGACCTTCAATTGTGTCAGCCTCTACTGTATCCGTTGCCGGATTGATCGGAATCTGTCCTGCTGAGTAAAATACTCCTCCTGATACATATCCCTGAGAATAAGGCCCTAATGCTTTTGGTGCTTTTTCTGTTGCTACTACTTTCATCGTCTGTCACTCCTCTTATCGATATTTACAGTGTATTACTGCATCTTGTTATAGTATAACACCTTTTCTCCTGCTTTGGCAATTGCTAGTGATTGGCTTTCCGGAAAATTTCCAGCACATCGGAAGCGTCGAGCGGGCGGAGTACGGAAAGCCGGACGGTATCATTCATCGTCGCGTCCATAGCCAGCTCTTCCAGTGTTTTTTCATCCTGAATTCCGATTCCGAGTTCCCCAAGCGATACCGGCATTCCAATACTTTTAAAATAGGATACGGTCTTTTCAATTCCTTCTCTTGCCGTTTCTTCCCCACTGCCTTCAATGCCCCAGACCTGTTTTGCGTAGTGGACAAACCGGTTCACATCATTGGTCCACACATACTCCGCCCAGGAGCCCCAGACTGCGGTAAGAGTTGCCCCATGGACACAGTCAAATCTTGCACTCAAGGCATGCCCCAGCTTGTGGACAGAAAAGTCTTTTGCTCTTCCAAGGCCCGTCAGGTTGTTATGGGAAAGACTGCCGCACCACATCAGCTCGCTCATGGCATCATAATCCGCCGGATTTTGAAGCGCCTTTCTTCCACTGTCGATAACGGTCCGCAGAAGTCCCTCCGCAATCTCATCCGTCATCCGGTTTTCCTGGTCCGGAATAAAATACCGTTCCAGTGTGTGCATCATGATATCCGCAATCCCGCATCCGATCTGGTATTTCGGAAGTGTAAAGGTAAGCTCCGGATTCATAATGGCAAAGGCCGGCCGGTTCAGCTCCGTTCCGAGACCCGATTTCTTCCCGATCACTTCATTGGTAAGGACCGCAGAGTCGCTTGTCTCACTTCCCGCGGCCGGAATCGTCAGCACAACGCCGACCTTTGTCGTCCTGGTCAGAGGCACTTTCTTCATCCAGATATCCCAAAGAGGAATCCCGGGATTTGCCACTCCATGGGCAATGGCCTTGGCCGTATCGATAGCGCTGCCTCCACCTACGCCCAGGATAAAATCCACCTTCTCCCGGATCCCTTTTTCCACCCCCTCTTCCGCAAATGCAAGCCCTGGATTTGGTTTTACGCCTCCAAACTCTGCATAGGCGATTCCCTCTTCTTCCAGCGACTTTTCAATCCGCTCCAGCAGCCCCGATCTTCTGGCGCTGCCTCCGCCGTATACAATCAGCGCTTTTGTCCCTCCATGCTTTTTCACTTCTCTGCCGCAGGAAACTTCTGTGTCTTTTCCAAACACAATCTCTGTCGGCACACAATATGTAAAATTCCGCATCTATCGTCCTCCTTCCAAGACTGTTTCTTAGCCTATTTCGCCATAATCTTTTTCCTGCTGCCATTTCCCGGTTCATTTTTCAGAAGTATTTGAACTATCACAACAAATATGTTATCCTAAACTACAAAGATACTATATATGGAAGGAGGCACTCTGTTGAAGATACAGGAATCCGCTGAAAATTATCTGGAAACAATCCTGATGCTGGGAAAAGAAAAAGGAAATGTCCGTTCTATTGATATCGCAACTGCTCTTTCTTTTTCAAAGCCGAGTGTCAGTGTAGCCATGAAAAACCTGCGGGAGAATGGATATATTTTGATGGACAAGGACGGCTATATCGCATTGACAGAAAAGGGGCATGAGATTGCTGAGACCATTTACGAGCGTCACACCCTTCTTTCCAGCTTCCTGATGTATCTCGGCGTTTCCAGGGAAACTGCCACTCAGGACGCCTGCCGGATTGAACATGTCATCAGCCCGGAAAGTTTTGAGGCCTTAAAGCAGCATGTATACAGCCACAAGGAAATTATGGATTTAAATGATGTGAAGATGTAGTCAAAACAGGGAGGCATAACCTCCCTGTTTTTTCCTTTCTGTTTAGTTGAGGAAATTTTCAATGATGACGCCTTCCGCTTCCTCCTCATTAAGTCCAAACGTCTGAAGCTTCAAAAGCTGTTCACTGTTGATCCTTCCAATTGCCGCTTCATGTATAATCTGAGCATCCACATTTCTCGCGTCAATCTCCGGAATGGAGCGTACCTGAGCATCATTCATAATAATCGAATCACACTGAATATGGGCATGGCAGGCCGCCTTTCCGACTGCCCTCGGATGGAAGGTCTGGATGGACTCTCCCTTTGCCACGGACCGTGAAATGATCTGTGCCGAGCTTGCATCCCCGTTCATAATCACCTTCATGTTGGAGACCGCTTCCTGTTTATCGTGTGTCATCAGTTTTTCTGTCACGGTAAGACGGCTTCCCGCCTCCATGGTAATATCGGTTTCCCTTTTTGTCGAGTCCACTCCCTCGATCTGTACCGTGTCCATGGTAAAAATGGAGTTTTCGCCGACATAGATATCGGTTACCGGATTTAAGATCCGGGCTCCTGTTCCTTCTCCTTCACCATAATGCTTTTCTTCGTAATGGACGGACGCATTCTTTCCGATATGGAACGTATGAATTCCGTCATGTCTTGCATCGTTGCATCCGGAATTGTGGATTCCGCATCCTGCAATGATGGTTACCTTTGCTCCATCCTCAATGTAAAAATCGTTGTAGACAACATCTGTCATTCCGGAACTGGAAACAACAACCGGAATGTGTACCGTCTCTCCGTTCGTATCTTTATCAATATAGATATCAATTCCCTGCCTGTCCTCTTTTTTGCGGATTTTGACATGCTCGCTGTCCCCGTGGCAGATGGAAATTCCGTTTTCACGCAGATTGAAGGCTCCTTCCTGTTTGAATCCTTCCCCGTCAATCATACGAAGTACTTTCTCTGTAATCTTATCCAGCATCATCTTCTTGCACCTTCTTCCTTCTTATACCGCTGCGCCCTGATTTTTCAGGCACTGTGGATGGCTGATGGCTTCTCCTGTCAGATACGGCAGAATCTCCTGTGTTGGTCCGCACTTTGTCACCTGTCCGCCGTCAATAATCATGACACGGTCCGCCATTTGAATAATCCGTTCCTGATGAGAGATCAGAAGCAGACTCTCCTTTTTCTCCGTATGAAGCTTTTGAAATTCTTCTACCAGCATGGCAAAACTCCAAAGATCAATCCCGGCCTCCGGTTCATCAAAAATGCAGAGCTTATGCTTTTTCACAAGAACCGTGGCAATCTCAATCCGCTTCATCTCGCCTCCGGAAAGAGTCGCATCCACTTCCCGGTCCAGATATTCCTCCGCGCAGAGGCCTACCCGGCTCAAAAGCCCGCAGCAGATATGCTTCGGAAGATCCGTTCCCGCAGCCAGGCTCAGCAGTCTTCTGACAGTCATTCCTTTAAACCGGGGCGGCTGCTGAAACGCAAAACCAATTCCAGCTTTCGCACGCTCATAAATCGGAAGACTCGTAATGTCCTGCCCGTCCAGCCAGATCTTCCCTTCGGTCGCTTTATAAAGCCCCATCATGAGTTTGGCAATCGTGGATTTGCCTCCGCCGTTTGGTCCGGTCACAACGAGCATCTCTCCGTCTTTTACTTCAAAGCTGACATCTTTTAGTATTTCCTGCTTTTTTCCATCTTCTTCTATTTCATAAGAAAGGTGTTCTACTTTCAGCATGTTTCCCCATCTCCTTTTATCTGTTCATGATTTAGTATGCCAAAAAGATGCCGTAAAGTAAACACACATTCCTGCTTCTTTACAACATCTTTTTCCTATTTACTGCCGTCTGTCTTCAGTGCCCGCATGGCATTAAGGATTGCGATGACTGCAACTCCGACATCGGCAAAAACCGCTTCCCACATATTGGCCATTCCAAATGCGCCCAGAACCAGCACGAGCGCCTTCACCGCGAGAGCAAATACAATATTCTGGCGGACAATCCGAATGGTCTTTCTGGCAATCGCCGTAATCTTCGCGATTTTGGCCGTATCATCATCCATCAGGACAATGTCCGCCGCCTCAATGGCCGCATCTGATCCCATGCTTCCCATGGCAATTCCCACATCTGCCCTTCCAAGAACCGGAGCATCATTGATACCATCCCCGACAAAGGCAAGTTTTGCTCTTTTTTCTCCACTGCCGCTCATCTCGTCAAGAAGCTGTTCCACCAGTTCTACCTTATCTCCCGGCAGTAGTTCTGTATAGACTTCATCGATTCCCAGCTCTTTTGCCGCTTCCTCCCCGGCCTCTTTTTTATCTCCGGTTAACATCACGGTCTTTTTCACGCCGGACTGTTTGAGAAGACGGATTGTCTCCGGCGCCTGCTCTTTGATCGTATCGGAAATTACAACTGTTCCTTCAAATTTTCCGTCCAATGCGAGATATACAACCGTTCCGATACCCCGGTACGGCTCAAACGAGATCCCGTATGTCTGCATCAGCTTCCCGTTTCCGGCAAGAAGCTCTTTCCCCCGGTAAACGGTACAGATCCCGCATCCTGAAATTTCTTTTGCATCACTGATCTTTTCCGGCGTCACATCCTTTTTTTCTTCCAGATATGCTTCCCGTATGGACTGGGCAATAGGATGATCGGAATACGCTTCCGCCGCGTAGGCAAGGGTTAAAAGCTCCCTTTTCTTCTGCTCCGGGAGAACCTCAGTCACCTTGAATTCCCCTTTTGTCAGTGTTCCGGTCTTGTCAAAAACAACTGTCTCCACATCCGCCATCGCTTCCAGATAATTGCTTCCTTTCACAAGTACCCCGGCCTTGGATGCAGCCCCGATACCACCAAAAAAACTGAGCGGTACAGAGATTACCAAAGCACACGGACACGAAATCACGAGAAAGATACACGCCCTCTGGATCCAGTTACTCCATCCTCCTCCCAGAACGACCGGAGGGAGAATCGCAAGAATCACTGCCGCAATGACAACTACCGGAGTATAATACTTTGCGAATCTGGTAATGAAGTTTTCCACTTTTGCCTTCTTGCTGCTGGCATTTTCCACCATCTCCAGAATCTTGGAAACTGTAGAATTCTCAAACTCTTTTGTCACACGTACATGGAGGATACCGCTTCCGTTAATACATCCGCTGATGATATCGGATCCCGGAGTCACTTTCCTTGGAACCGATTCTCCTGTCAATGCGGATGTATCGATCATAGAAGTTCCATCCACCACCACTCCGTCAAGCGGAATCCGCTCACCCGGTTTAATGATAATCACACTTCCAGTCTGAACATCATACGGATCGACCTGGACAAGCTGTCCATCCTCCTCCATGTTGGCATACTCCGGACAAATATCCATCAGTTCCGCGATCGATGCCCTTGAACGGTTCACCGCATAGCTCTGGAACCATTCCCCTACCTGATAAAAGAGCATGACGGCAACCGCTTCCGCATATTCACCTACTCCAAATGCCCCGAAAGTAGCAAGCGTCATAAGAAAGTTTTCATCAAAAATCTGTCCGTTCCGGATATTTCTGGCTGCCTTCCACAAAATATCCCAGCCTATTACCAGATATGGAATCAGATAAAGAAGAAATCCTTTCGGAAATTCTTTCATTCCTTTCACAGTTCCTGTCTCTTTAAGAATCAAGAGTACTGCATAGAGAAGAAATGCCACAGCAATTCTTACCAGCATCTTTTTCTGCTTTTTCGTCATTTTCCTTTTCCCTTCCGGCAGGCCTGTGCTTCCCACTGCCAGCCTGTATAATCATTCCGGATCCTGGCATTTGTTTCAATCCTGGAATTCCGGTATTTTATTAAAACATATGAGCAATTATTCATATATTTCGTTTTAACTATACATAGAATTGCAAGCCCTGTCAATAGGTTTTCAGAAAATCTTCCGAACGGGTTTTCAGCAGAAAAAAGCTGCGGGTTGCTTCTCCCCGCAGCTGTATGTTTTCTTAATCGTCCCTCTCCTCGAAGGTCTCTTTTAATTTGTCCATAAAGCCTTTTTTCTTCGGTTTCTCCGGTTTTTCTTTTTCCGGTTCCGGCTGATTCAGGGAATTGCCTGAAAGAGCGTCAAACCGTTTGAGTGCTTCCTTTGCTTCCGGACTTAATTTTTCCGGTGTCTGGATCACAAGGGTGACGTACTGGTCTCCCCTCACCTTTGGATTCCGCACGGACGGTACTCCTTTGCCTTTCAGTCTTACCTTCGTATCTGTCTTTGTTCCAGGTTTAACAGTATAGATGACTTCCCCATCCACCGTCTTGATGCGCACATCTCCGCCGAGGGCTGCCTGTGCAAATGAAATCGGCGCTGTGGAGAAAATATTCATGTCCTGTCTCTGGAAGATCGGATGTCTGGATACCGTTACTTCCACAAGCAGATCTCCTCTTGGTCCTCCATTGGTACCCGGCTCACCTTTGTCCCGTATTCTGACACTCTGTCCATTGTCGATTCCGGCCGGAATTGATACCTGAATGGTTTTCTTGCTTGAGATATAACCGGTTCCTGCGCAGTCCGGACACTTTTCACGAATAATCTTGCCGGAGCCATGACAGTCCGGACATGTCTGTACATTCTGCACCGTTCCAAAGAAAGACTGTGAGGTGTAGACAACCTGGCCTCTGCCGCCACATCTCGGACACGTCTCCGGACTGGTTCCCGGTTTTGCTCCTGTTCCCTGACATTTCTCACATGGATCTTTCAGAACGATCTCAATTTCCTTTTCACAGCCGAACACAGCCTCTTCAAAGGTGATCCGGACTCCTTTCCGGATATTCATCCCCTTCATCGGGCCGTTACTGGTGCGGCCGCTTCTTCTTCCGCCGCCGAAAAAGTCTCCGAAAATATCACCGAAAATATCGCTGAAATCCGCACCGCTGAAATCAAAGCCGCCGAATCCGCCTGCACCGCCTGCACCGCCGCCTTCAAATGCCGCATGACCAAACTGATCATACTGACGGCGCTTATCCGGATCACTTAATACAGCATACGCTTCAGAAGCTTCTTTGAACTTTCTTTCTGCTTCCGCATCTCCTGGATTCATATCCGGATGATATTTTTTCGCAAGCTGACGGTATGCTTTTTTCAGTGTTGCGTCATCGGCATCTCTGGATACTCCCAGGACTTCATAGTAGTCTCTCTTTGCCTCTGCCATAATCGTTACCTTCCCTTTCTATACAGTAGGCGCTGCCGCGTATCCTACATTTCGGTATCGGGGACCCCGGATCAAGCCGGAATCCACACACGCACAGAGATTGCGCCGGGCGCAATCTCTGTGTTCTGCCTGTTATCCGGCAGGATTATACTTCTTTATAGTCTCCGTCTACGACATCGTCATATCCTTCCGGTGCCGGTCCTGACTGTGCATTTCCACCCTGAGGTCCTGCTCCCTGAGCACCGCCCTGTGGATTTGCCTGCTCATACATCTTTGTGAAAAGTTCCTGAGAACTTGTCATCAGTTTCTCTTTTGCAGCTTTGATTTCAGCGATATTCGCTTCTGTCATTTCTTCTGCATTCGGATATTTTGCAAGGATATCCTTAAGAGCCTGAATATCAGCCTCTACTGCTGATTTTCCGGCTGCATCGATCTTGTCTCCAACATCTTTAAGTGCTTTTTCTGTCTGGAATACAATCGCATCTGCCTCATTCTTTGTATCAACAGCTTCTTTTCTCTTCTTGTCTGCCGCTTCAAATTCTGCTGCTTCTTTAACTGCTCTGTCGATATCTTCATCAGACATGTTGGAACCTGCTGTAATTGTGATGTGCTGTTCTTTTCCTGTTCCAAGGTCTTTTGCAGATACATTTACAATACCATTTGCATCGATATCGAATGTTACTTCAATCTGCGGGATTCCACGTGGTGCCGGCGGAATTCCATCCAGTCTGAACTGTCCGAGGGACTTGTTGTCTCTTGCGAACTGTCTTTCACCCTGTACAACGTTGATATCTACTGCTGTCTGGTTGTCTGCAGCTGTAGAGAAGATCTGGCTCTTCTTTGTCGGGATTGTTGTATTTCTTTCAATCAGCCTTGTTGCAACACCACCCATTGTTTCGATGGAAAGTGACAGTGGTGTAACATCAAGAAGAAGGATGTCGCCTGCGCCTGCTTCTCCGGCAAGTTTACCACCCTGGATGGAAGCACCAAGTGCAACACATTCATCCGGATTCAGAGATTTGCTTGGCTCTTTTCCTGTCAGCTGTCTTACTTTATCCTGTACAGCCGGAATACGTGTAGAACCACCTACCAGAAGTACCTGGCCAAGATCTGACGGACGAAGTCCTGCGTCAGAAAGCGCTCTCTGAACAGGCTCTGCTGTCTTTTCTACCAGATCGCTTGTCAGTTCATCAAATTTTGCTCTTGTCAGATCCATATCAAAATGTTTCGGTCCTTCAGATGTTGCTGTGATGAACGGAAGGTTGATATTGGTTGTTGTAGCGGAAGAAAGTTCTTTCTTTGCTTTTTCTGCCGCTTCTTTTAATCTCTGAAGAGCCATCTTGTCATTGGAAAGGTCTACGCCTTCTTTTGCCTTGAAATCAGCCAGCATGTAGTCTGTGATCTTCTGGTCGAAGTCGTCACCGCCAAGTCTGTTGTTTCCGGCTGTGGAAAGTACTTCAATAACACCGTCTCCGATATCGATGATGGAAACGTCGAATGTACCGCCGCCAAGGTCGTATACCATGATCTTCTGTTCTTTTTCATTGTCAAGTCCGTAAGCAAGTGCTGCTGCTGTAGGCTCGTTGATGATACGTTTTACATCCAGTCCTGCGATTTTACCGGCATCCTTTGTTGCCTGACGCTGTGCATCATTAAAGTAAGCAGGCACTGTAATAACTGCTTCTGTCACTTTCTCACCAAGGTATCCTTCTGCGTCTGCTTTCAGTTTCTGAAGGATCATTGCAGAAATCTCCTGCGGAGAATACTGTTTTCCGTCGATGTTTACTTTCTCATTTGTTCCCATCTTCCTTTTGATGGAAGAAATTGTTTTGTCTGCATTTGTAACTGCCTGACGTTTTGCAGGTTCACCTACAAGACGTTCTCCGTTCTTTGTAAATGCGACTACGGATGGAGTCGTTCTTGCGCCTTCTGTATTTGCGATAACGGTCGGCTGTCCACCTTCCATTACGGCAACACAACTGTTTGTTGTACCTAAGTCAATACCAATAATTTTGCCCATAATGCATTCCTCCTGATTTATTTCATTTTTCTTAATTAGCTACTTTTACCATGCTGTGTCTTACCACACTGTCACGGTACATATACCCTTTCTGGAATTCCTCCACGATAATATTCTCACCGGCTTCTTCGTCTTCCACATGCATCACCGCATTATGAAAGTCCGGATTGAATTCCTGTCCCAGGGCCTCGATCTGCTTGACGCCTGCGTCTTCCAGCGTCTTCATAAGCTGTCTATATACTTTATCCATGCCGTCTACAAACGGATCGTCTTTCTTTCCGTCTTCAACGCTCTGGAACCCTCTCTCGAAATTATCGATAACAGGCAGGATCTTCTCAATGATGTCCTTTGCTCCAATCTCATACATGGCCGATTTTTCTTTTTCAGTACGCTTTCTGTAATTGTCAAACTCCGCCATCTGGCGTGTCAGCTTATCGGTCAGATCTTCGATCTTCTCATCTTTTGGATCCTTTTTATTCTTTCTTTTAAAGAATCCCTTCTTTTCTTTGCCGTCGTCCGAAGCTTCCTGGCCGTCTGTGCTTTCCGGCGCGCCGGTCTCTTCCGCTTCATCCTGTGCGGTTTCATCCTCTACAGGAATCTCACCGTTTTGCTCAGCCTGCTTTTTCGCTTCTTCTACGGCCTCTTTTACCATTTCTTCCTGATTCTTACTTTCTCCCACCAGGATACCACCTTTCTGCTTTTGCTCTATTCTTTTTTGTGAAATATCGTATCCAGCTCAGTCTGCAGTGTTTTCAGTGTGTCCATGACATGTTCATAGTCCATACGCTTCGGTCCGATAATCCCTATCGTTCCCTGCATGCCTTCTCCTAATTCATAGGTTGCTGTCACAATACTGCAGTCCTTCATGTTCTGTACCGGAGTCTCATTTCCGATATAAACCTGTATTCCCTTAGTGTCACTGGAAAGTGTCTGGGTGACAAGTTCCGAAAGCTGCTGTTTTTCCTCAAAGGCACTGATGATTTCCTGTGCGCTTTGCTTGTCGGATAATTCCGGATAACGGAAAATGTTGGTGGCTCCGCTTGTATAGATCTCCATGTCCTGATCGAGCTGAATCACATTGCCTACCGCATCCAGCACATCGCTGATCACTCCGCTGTGAATGCCTGCCTGTTCTTTGAGCTTGGCAATCAGTCCCAGTGTAATCTGATCGATGGACATGCCGTTCAGCGTCGTATTCAAAAGCATGTTCAGCTTTAGAAGCGTCTCGCTTCCCAGATCCTGGTCAACCCGGATGATCTGGTTCTTGACAATGTTTCCTTCCAGCACAATGACTGCGATCAACTGTTCCTCATCAACCTGGGAAAGCTGAATAAATTTCAGCCGGTTTTTCATGCTGACAGGCGCGGATACCATCGTGGCGTAATTTGTATTGTTAGCCAGTACTTTCGCCGCCTGTTTCAAAAGCTGATCCATCTTATCCGCCTTCTGAAGCATCTGTTCCTTGATTTCCGTCACTTCCTGCTCTTTATCCTGCATGAGCATATCGACATAAAGCCGATATCCCTTGTCAGACGGAATACGTCCTGCAGACGTATGAGGCTGAAAAATATATCCAAGTTCTTCCAGATCCGCCATCTCATTCCGGATTGTAGCGGAACTTAAATTCAGATCGGTGTACTTGGAAATTGTTCTGGAACCAACCGGCTCACCTGTCTCCAGATAGTTCTGAATGACTGCTTTTAATATCTTCAGTTTTCTTTCACTCAGTTCCCGGATTAATTCCATTCAGATCCTCCTTCCGCCTTATTAGCACTCATTTATTTCGAGTGCTAATATCTACGTTTACTAATTTAGCACTCCCGCACACATTTGTCAACACCGATTCTGTATCTTTTTTGTGTCTTTCTACATATTCAGAAGTCCCACAGCAAGGATTATCATTCCATACGCTACCCACTGCCTTTTCGTAAGTTTCTCTTTGAAAAGGAGCACTCCTGCTGCTCCGATCACTGCCATCGCTGCAATGCTGTAGGTCGGATAGGCGATGACTGCAGGGACATCGGCCAGCGCCCAAAGCAGAAACCGGGCCGAAAAATAGTTTGGGATTCCGATGAGAACTCCAAATAGAACTTCGTTTTTTGTAATCCGCTCCCTGTTTCGTGCAACAAGCAGACCACTGATTACTCCGGAAACAAGAAAGGAAAGCATCAGGAAAAAGCTTCCAAAGGATGTTTTCCCGTATGCGTCATAAAACTTGGCCATGGCATCTCCCAGGCCTCCGCCAAGTAAAAGAAGTACAAGTCCGGCCTTGGAGCTTCCTCCCGTCCGGACCGCTCCTTTCTCCAGATTGATGAGCAAAATGGCAACCACCGCAATCAGAAGTCCGATTCCCTGGTTCCATCCCGGTTTTTCTCCAAACCAGAGGACTGCAAGTGCAGACGGGACGATCACGCCAAGCTTCATAAAGGTAGAGGACAGGATAACGCCGTTTTTCCGCACATTCCACTGCAGGAGAATGAACGCCCCGCAGTAAAGCAGACCGGTCACCACGCCAAATCCCACGGCTGTCATAGTACCGGCTTCCCCGATATGTCCCAGGTTTTTTCCCGTTGTCAAAAGCCCTGCAATGACGCAGACCGCGTAGTTCATCAGCAGAATCCCGTATTTTCCCCGACAGTACGTCTCACTTGCACGCATGAAAATGGAAACACCTGCGCTGCAAAGAACTGCCAGAATCAGATTGATCATGAGCTTTCCTCCTCTCCCTCATCCTGCAGAAAGCAGGCCATCACATGATTGCTCACATCAATTCCCCGGTCTGTTAAAGCGATACGCCCCTGCTTTCTTTGTATGAGATGCTCCTGTTCCAGTTCCCGGATCTCATCTCCATAAATTTCTTCCACCGTATGGTGAAACCGCGCCGCAAACTCTGCTTCGGAAACACCTTCCATCATTCTAAGCCCCAGAAACATCGTCTCTTCCTGAGCTTCCCGCCCGGATAGTTTCTGCACTTCTTCCCTTGTCAGAAGCAGCGCTTCTTTCGGCTCGTTTTCACTCCAGGTTTCCACATATTTCTTCCTGTCCCGGAGATTACTCCACCTCTGCTCTTCAAAAAGAGAGGCTGCCCCGACTCCAAATCCCAGATACGGAATTCTTCTCCAATAACCGATATTGTGTCTGCATTCTTTCCCTTTCTTTGCGTAATTGGAAATTTCGTACCGTTCATATCCGTATCCTTGCAGAATCTCTTTTGTCCGCTCATACATCTGCCGCTCAGTCTCCTCATCCGGCAGGGGCGGATGGTCCTTTGGATGATCCGTCTTCTCATACCAATTCCAAAACAGCGTCCCTTCCTCCAGAATCAGACTGTACGCCGAGATATGCTCCGGACAAAGACTGCATACCCGTTCCAGTGTCTTCTCATAACTTTTCAGCGTCTGGCCCGGAATCGCAGACATCAGGTCGATATTAATATTGACAAAACCTGCCTTTCTCGCCGCCTCATACGTGTTTCGGAAATCCTGCCATGTATGAATTCTTCCAAGAGTATGGAGCTCCTGGTCATTCGCAGACTGTAACCCGATACTCAAACGATTGATCCCGGCCTTTCGATACGCTTCCATCTTCTCTTTTCCATCAGTCCCTGGATTGAGTTCCATAGTAATCTCCGCATTCGGAGAAAGCGAAAATGATTCCCTCACCGTCCTGAGAATCCCGTCAACTGCCTCCGGCGGCAGAATCGACGGCGTACCGCCTCCAAGGAAGACAGTGCTGACTTCATATTCCTCTGCCATTTTCGAAGCAACGCTGATCTCCCTCCGAAGAGCCCGGACATACGCTTCCTGTTCTTCCTTTCCGGCAGGGCCGGACAGGAAATCACAGTACGCACATTTCTGCACACAGAAAGGTATATGAATATATATTTCCAGTTCTTGTTTCATCTATTTATCCTCATTTCATAATCATTATTGGGGACGTGTACCTGTGCATCGGTACACGTCCCCAATGAAAAAAATAAAACAATTCTGACTATTTGTCGTCGAGTTTCAGTACGCTCATGAATGCTTTCTGTGGAATCTCTACGTTTCCTACCTGGCGCATTCGTTTCTTTCCTTCTTTCTGTTTTTCGAGGAGTTTCCGTTTTCGGGAGATATCTCCTCCATAACATTTTGCAAGGACGTCTTTTCTGAGTGCTTTTACTGTTTCTCTTGCGATGATCTTTCCGCCGATGGCTGCCTGGATCGGAATCTCAAACAGCTGTCTTGGAATTTCTTCTTTTAATTTTTCGCACATCTTGCGTCCTCTGTCGTATGCGCTTCCTTCAAAGACGATGAAGGAAAGGGCATCCACCTCTTCTTTGTTGACAAGAATGTCGAGTTTCACGAGGGAGGACTGTTTGTATCCGAGCATCTCATAGTCGAAGGATGCGTATCCTCTGGATCGAGATTTCAGGGCGTCAAAGAAATCGTAGATGATCTCATTGAGCGGCAGGTGGTAGTGAAGGACCGCTCTGGTCGCCTCGATGTATTCCATTCCCTGGTATTCGCCTCTTCGTTCCTGACAGAGGTCCATGATTGCCCCGATGAATTCGGAGGTTACCATGATTTCCGCCTTTACCATCGGCTCTTCCATGTAGTCGATCTCACTTGGCTCCGGCAGGTTGGACGGATTTGTAAGTTCAATCACTTCACCGTTAGTCTTGTGGACTTTATAGATAACGCTTGGTGCGGTTGTGACGAGATCCAGATTGTATTCTCTCTCCAGACGCTCCTGGATAATTTCCAGATGAAGCAGTCCTAAAAAGCCGCAGCGGAATCCGAATCCGAGGGCAATGGACGTCTCCGGCTCAAACTGAAGGGAAGCGTCATTTAACTGAAGCTTCTCAAGGGCATCCCGGAGATCCGGGTACTTGGCTCCGTCTGCCGGGTACATACCGCAGTATACCATCGGGTTGACTTTCTTATATCCCGGAAGCGGCTCGTCGCACGGACGATCTGCGTCTGTAACGGTATCGCCGACTCTGGCGTCTTTTACATTTTTGATGCTGGCGGTGATATAGCCGACCATTCCTGCGCTCAGTTCGTCACATGGAATAAAGCGTCCGGCTCCGAAGTAGCCGACTTCTACAACCTCTTCTTTTGCCCCGGTTGCCATCATCTGGATTTTGGTTCCTTTTTTTACGGTTCCTTCTTTGATCCGGCAGAATACGATGACTCCTTTATAGGAATCATAGACCGAATCAAAGATCAGTGCCTGAAGCGGGGCCTCCGGATCTCCTTCCGGTGCCGGAATCTTATGCACGATCTCTTCGAGCACCTGGTCGATATTCAGTCCGGTCTTGGCGGAGATCCGCGGTGCGTCTGTGGCTTCAATTCCGATGACGTCTTCAATTTCTTCTGCCACACGGTCCGGATCCGCACTCGGCAGATCGACCTTATTGATTACCGGAAAAACATCCAGATCGTGATCCAGTGCCAGATAGACATTTGCAAGCGTCTGTGCTTCCACGCCCTGTGCCGCGTCCACCACGAGAATTGCCCCGTCGCAGGCCGCAAGGCTTCTGGATACCTCATAGTTAAAGTCCACATGTCCCGGCGTGTCAATCAGGTTGAAAACGTATTCCTCCCCGTCCTTTGCCTTGTAGACTGTGCGGACTGTCTGTGCCTTGATTGTGATTCCTCTTTCCCGTTCCAGATCCATATTATCCAGTACCTGGGACTGCATCTCCCTGCTTGTCAGAAGTCCGGTATCTTCAATGATCCGGTCCGCAAGCGTCGACTTCCCATGGTCGATATGGGCAATGATGCAGAAATTCCGTATATGTTTTTGATCAATTACTGACAATGTAAAATCCTCCAATCAACTCATTATAACTGCTGTATCTTATATTAACTACTGTATTGTACAATCAGAAGCTCCACCGCCATTGTATCGGCAAGCCTTCCTGTCTTGACCTCCTCTTCTGTCGAAGCACAGTCCTCCAGAATCTGCCGAAGACTGGAAGGAGAAAACTTCTGTGCCTGTGCCAGATAGCGTCCCACCGCAAACGGCGGAACCTTGACATTTTCACTGATCTCTTTTTTCCCGTATCCCCGTCTGTTCATCTCAGATACTTCCAGCAGGATCCGGAACTGCCGTGTCATCAGAAAGAGAATCCGCATCGGCGGCTCTTTTAAGGCCAGCAGATCATAATAATACATCAGCGCCTGCTTCTGCTTCTGATCTGCCACGGCATTGACCATGTCGAAAATCTTGTTGTCTATGTGGGTCGTACAGATTTCTTCTATATCATGAATGGTAATCTCCTGTTTCCCAAGAGTATAGCAGAACAGCTTCTCAAGCTCGCCGTGGATATTTTCCATATCTTCCCCGACTTTCGTGAGAAAATACCGGACCGTCGACTGGGTAATCTGCCGTCCTTCCTTCTTCACCATGGAGAGTACCCATTTCTGCAAAGTACTGCCGTCCTGTCTGGCCATCTCCACAATGCGCCCTTTTTCCTTTACCGCCTTGTAAAGCTTTCCCCGCTTGTCCACTTCGCTCTCCACAAAAAGAAAGCACGTCGTCTCCGGCATGCTGCGGATATACTCCGCAAGCTCCGGAGAGGCGCCTTTGAAAAATCCGGTGTCCTCCATCACAATCAGTCGTCGCGGGGCGAAGAACGGAAGCGTCTCGGCAAGATCGATGACCTGTCTGACATCCGTTCCCTTCCCCTCGTAATACGCATAATTCATCGTATCCCCTTCGGGGAGCATCGCCTTGGAAAGCCTGTCCTTATACTGCTTTTTGAGATAGCTCTCCTCACCGTACAAAAGATATACCTGTTTAAATTGTCCTGTTTTGAGATCTTCATTTAAACTTTTCATACCGCTATTCTAGCATAGAACATGTTTTTCCGTAAACACCCTATTCCAAAAATTTTCGGATGGTCATTGTCTCCCCTTTGACCAGCAATGTGATGGCTCCGTCCTCTTTTGTACAGAATGTCTGGATTCCACAGGTTTCCAGACGTTTCAGAAGCTTTTCTCCCGGATGTCCGTATGGATTGTCTTTTCCCGCAGAAATCAGTGCATACCTTGCATTGTTCTGTTCTAAAAACGCTTCTGTCGCTGCTCCGTCAGATCCGTGATGGGGAACTTTCAGTACGGTATAGGTTCCTGAACCGCTTTCTCCCTGTAAGAAGTCTTCTTCTCCTGCTCCTTCCAGATCCCCGGTAAAGAGCATGGAAAACTTCCCGCTGGAAAGCTTTAAAATCATGGATGCTTCATTTCCCGGTTCTCCTCCATATTCTTCGGAAGGGCCAAGACAGGAAAGCTCTGTCCCTGCCCTGTCCCGGATTGCTTCCCCCGCTTTCATGGTCCGCACTTTTGTCCCTGCTCTTTTTGCGGTCCGTGCCAGATTTTCAAGACCTTCATCCCACAGATGCTGCTCGGGCAGAACCAGTGTCCGGATGCCGACGCCCACATCCTGGCGCTCCAGCATTTCCTGTATCCCGCTGATGTGATCCGTATCTCCATGGGAAATCAGGACATAATCCAACATCCGGATTCTCTTGCTTTCCAGAAACGGCTCCAGCGTGTATTTTGCCAGCATCTCTTCCGATGTGCTTCCTCCGTCTACCAGACAGTCCAGTCCTCCCGGCATCCGGATCAAAATCCCGTCCCCCTGACCCACGTCTATCATGGTGACTTTCAGCTCTCCGTAATACTGGCTCCATGGGCCAAGAAGCAGAGTCAGTGCAAATATAAGGGCGGACATCCCCGATTTTCCCTTTCCTTTTCGGAACAGCAGATATACCAGCATCAGTAAAAACAGATAGAGAAGAATCTGGATTGTATCCGGTTTTCCGGTGACAATTCTTGCAAAAGGCAGTTTCAGCATGATCCGGCAGTTCCATTCGTAAAACATCAGAACCGCCTTACTGATCCAGAGAATGACATCCGCAAGAGGGGGCAGCACCAGACAGCAGATGCTTCCCAAAAGACCGGCTCCCATGACAACCGACATCATCGGAATTACCCAGATATTCACAAGGACCGAGTACAGCGGAAATTCATAATAGGAAGAAAGAAGGACAGGAAAGGTCAGAAGCTGAATGCACAGCCCCGGATACGCTGCCCAAAGCAGTTTCTGCCGGATGGTTTTCTTCCTTTTTATTCCAGGAGTTTTCTCTTTTTTTCTTTCCTTTTCTTTCAGTTCCTCCAACCGGATTCGCAGCTCTTCCCCTCCCCAGATGGCAAAGATCGCACCAAACGAGAGGAGAAATCCCGGATCAAATACGGAAAGAGGCGCTGTCCCCACAATCACAGCAGCGGAAACGACAAGGCTTGTCAAAAGGTCATAGACTCTTCCCGTCACCTCTGCTCCCATCCGGATAAAATACATGTAAACTGCTCTTCTTGCCGAGACACTGAATCCCGTCATCACCGCATACGGGAGCAAAACAAGGATGCCCAGGGCGGCGCTTCCAGAAAACGGGACTCCCGCCTTTCGCATTGTCCGGTAAATCAAAAGGCCGATAAAGGACACATGAAGCCCCGAGACCGCCAGAAGATGAGCAATTCCGTTTTTCTGATACAGCTCTTTCACCTCCGGATCCAGGGCACTTTTATCTCCCAGGAGAATTCCGCTTAAAACCGCACCCTCGTCCCCCATTCTGTCCAGAAGTTCTTTCTTCCACCGCTCCCGAAGAGAGGCAATCCATTCTTTTCCATATTGAATTGTGTTGTCTGTAACTTTGATTGATTCCGGAAAGATCATTCCGTAGATATTCTGATTCTGATAATAAGACCGGGAATCGAATGTTCCCGGATTAGAAGCCCTTTCAAACAGATGAAAGGTGCCTGTGACTATGATCGTATTGCCGATCCTGTAATCGCTCCACTCGGAGCTGTAGATGATATACGCCCTGTCTCCCGCACGAAGATACCATGTCGGGCCCTTTTCCCTTTGTTCTCTTTTAAAAATACGCCCGCTCACACAGATCTTTTCTCCGTCCATCCGCAGTACTTCCGGCGGGAACTCCCATTTGGCTCCCGCCCAGAAGACCAGACAGCGGATCACAAGAAAAACAAGGCACATTACTGCAAGCGGCCTGTTTTTCAATCTTTATTTTTCTCCTTCCACAAGATCCAGATTTCTCGACAACGGCTGGTCCAGCGGAACGCTTTCGCCGAAGTTGATATTACTCTCACCGTTGATGGAAATCTGTACCTGGCCTGCCATCCCGCTCTCCACAATCGAATTGACGATCGAGTAAATCAGGATCTCAGGCTTTACATTGGATTTCATGTTCATCAGTTCCTGATCAAAATTGACATAGCAGATCTGATCCCTTGTGGATACACTCAAGATCTTGGTATTGGCCGGAATCGTTGCATAGGCTCCCGAAGAGGACGGCCCCTTCAACAGCTGCTCAATCACCAGACGTTCCATGGAGATATTACTGTTGTACCGGACATTATTTACCGTTTCCTTAACCAGTTTGTCCCCGTCTTTGTTGGCGAAATAAAGTGTCAGCGACGTAGACTGATAGGAGTGGAGCGAAGATCCGACATTCTGTATAAAATCCTCGTTACTCATCAGGCCGACCGGCGTATTGTCTGCCGCCATCAAAGGCTCCTCTCCGATATAAAAAGAGACATAATCGATCCCGGAAATCTGTACCAGTGATTTTACAACCGCCGCTCTCAGAAGCACTTCTTCTGCGGCATCCAGAGATGTGTATTTCTCATTAAAAGTAAGATCCACCTGTTTTCCGTCGATCTCAAACTCTTCCACCCTCACGTCATTCTGAAACGGGGTCTGATAGTCCTCTGACTCTTCAGCCGGTTTTTCCAGTGCATCCAGCACATACTGTACCTGCTCCGCCTTTGACCCGTCTTTCTTTTCCCCGGCAATTCTCACAAGTTCCGTCTTATCCGCACTTAAGTAAAACAGTCCAAACTCTCCCTGCTTGACCTGCTCTCCTCTCCTGCAGCCGGACAGGAGACCAGACGCCATGAGTATGACAAGCAGAAATGATACAATCCTTTTTCCTTTCATGGTCTCCTCCTCTTATTTTGCATTTGCCACATATTTCAACGGAATCCGCACGGTAAACGTCGTGCCCTCCCCTTCTTCACTGTACACTTTGATAGCCCCTCTGTGCATGATCACAGCGCTTCGTGCAATGGCAAGCCCAAGTCCCGTTCCTCCGATTTCCCTGGAATGAGATTTGTCCACGCGGTAGAATCTCTCGAAAATATGTTCCTGCGCTTCTTTTGGAATTCCCATTCCGGAATCCGCCACTTTTAAATAGAAAAACTTATGGTCTGCGTTTAACGATACATGCACCCAGCCATTTTCATGATTGTACTTGATGGCATTTTCCACCAGATTGCTGACTGCGAGGGAAAGTTTTGTCTCATCTACTTCCGCCTCCACTGTACGGAATGTCTCAAATACAAGCTCGATATTTTGTTTCTGCGCGATCGGCTTGAGTCTTTTTAAAATCCGCTCTACGATGAGGTTAATATCCAGCATTTCGATATTCATATCGTTGGAAGTCTTATCCATCTTCACAAGAGACAAGAGATCGTTGATAATCTTGTTCTCCCGTTCGATCTCCTCCGACATATCTCCCATAAACTCCCGGTAGAGCTCTGCCGGCACTTCCTCCTGGGAAAGAAGAGAATCCGCCAGCACCTTCATGGAAGTAAGCGGCGTCTTCAACTCATGTGAGACATTAGAAACAAATTCCTGTCTCGATTCGTCCAGAACCTTGAACCTTCCGATCATCTTGTTGAACGCCTCCGAAAACCGGATGGTCTCCAGAAATGCATTTTCATGGAGATCGTCTTCCTCATAACTTTCTGTCATGTTTTCGACTGCTTTTGTAATCCGGTTCAGCGGACGCGTAATGTAAAAGCTGATCAGCACGCCCACCGCAATCAATACAACAAACACCGTAATGATGATAATATCCAGCGTCTGTCTCAGATTTTCCTGAATATCCACAATATTGTCCGTGGAAACACTTGCGAGCATAACACCGACAATCTCTTTGGACGCAGTCCCCTGAATCGGAGATGTCACTTCGATATAGCTGTTCCGGTCGTCATAATTGCTGACTGTTTCACCTTCAAAACACTTGATCACATCACCGGAAATGATCGTCTTGCCCGCATCCAGATCGTACGAATCCTCAATGATCCGGTAAGACTGATCGATAATCATGACCCGGCCGTTATAAATGTTGGAAAACTGTGTGATCTCCGCGTCGATCGTCTCCGGGATATCTCCCGAAAGTGTGTCCAGCACGGAAAGCTGGTTGCAGAGAATCGTACACTGATTCTGAATCTCTGCCATGCGGATTGAGACAGAGTGGCTCTCGTTGGACCGCAGAACCACAAAACGTAAAATCAGACACGGCACCATTCCCATAAAAAGAATCAGCAGGAAAATCAGAAACCTGAGACTTTTAAACGGATGGTGCCTGAGTTTTAACTTACCCCCTAAAATAGTAACCAACTCCCCATTTTGTATATACATATTTCGGATCACTCGGGTTCACTTCGATCTTCTCACGAAGTCTTCTGATATGTACATCCACAGTCCTTGCATCGCCCGGATACTCATATCCCCAGACAAGATTTAACAGATCCTCTCTGGAATATACCTTGTTCGGGTTGTGGGCCAGAAGTTCCAGAAGATCAAATTCTTTTGCCGTCAGGTTAATCTCTCTGTCTTTGGAAAATACTCTTCTGCTCTCACAGTCAAGCTTTAAGTCTCCTTTGACAATGACCTTCGCATCTTTTCCATCTTTTTCCTTCTTGCCTGTCCGGCGCATGATGGCCTTGATCCTTGCCTTTACCTCCAGAATATTAAACGGCTTTGTGATATAGTCGTCCGCACCATACTCGAGTCCAAGAATCTTGTCCATGTCGTCGCCTTTTGCCGTCAGCATCACAATCGGTACATCCGAAAATTCTCTGATCTGCTGGCATACTTCAAACCCGTCCAGCTTCGGAAGCATGATATCCAGAAGAATCATGTCGTAATCATTGTCCCGTGCATAGGCCAAAGCTTCTTCCCCGTCGTATGCGCAGTCCACTTCCATGCCGTCCTGTTCCAGACTGAAGCGTATTCCTTTTACAATCAGTTTTTCATCGTCTACAACCAATACCCTTTTTGCCATGTTTCTCCCTCGCTACACTGTTATCTTATCTTTAATCTTTTCAAAAACTCCATCCTTGATACCGGAAATATTTTTAATTTCATCGATGGAATCAAAGTTCCCATGTTCTGTTCTGTACTGAAGAATCGCCTCAGCCTTTGCCTCACCGATCCCCGGAAGCGTCATCAGTTCCTCCCTGGAAGCCTGGTTGAGATTGACCAGCCCACCGGCTGCTTCCGGGGATCCGCTTCCGGCTCCTTGCGGGATTGCCGGATTTGCTCCGCTTACTTCCTCTTTGTCCGGCACGTAAATCCTGGCTCCATCTGTCAGAACCTCCGCCAGATTCAGCCAGGAAGCCTCGGCCTCCTCAGTCACGCCGCCCGCCATCTCGATCGCTTGATAAACTCTGCTTCCGGCAGGAAGCGTCACAACACCTTCTTTTTGGACTTCCCCGCAGACGTAGACAACAATCATCTCCGTCTCTGTCTTCTTCCGGTCTTTTGACTCTTCTTCCCCGGCAGATTTCTGCTCAGTATCTTCTTCCAAAACAGCCTCTTTCTCTGACTCTTCCTCCAGAAGCACCACCGTCTCTTCCGGTTCGGCCTCCTTACCGCCGCATCCTGCAAACACCAGAAAAATCAGAACTGCCGCCATACAAAACAATTTTCTTTTCTTTCTATGCATAGTACTCCTTTACCGCAGCCGATAAAAGCCCCCTCTATGCAGATAGTTCTATTGTAACGAATTTCTTTTTAAATTACAACTCTATTTCCACTGGAGTATGTGTCAAGTAATCGTTGGCACTTTTTCTTCTTTTTTTGATATCAGTTTATTTCTTTTATTTTCAGACAATTCAGCTCGGACTTTATCTGATCATTTTATGTTTCTTTTTAACAGAATGCTCT